>JALSRY010000026.1 GCA_026984555.1 Phycisphaerae bacterium | reverse complement strand
GACCATTTCTACGGGTATCTGTGCCAGCGCGTGGCCCACAACTACTACCCGACGCACCTGTGGCGGGATGGACACAAGGAGATGCTGCCGGGTAACAAGTGGTTCGCAGCGCACCAGAAGCTCAAGAAGCCGCCGGCCGATCCGTCCGGGTACGCGCGTTTTCGCGGCAAGCTGTATGCCCCCGATCTGATGATCGACGACGCCTTGCGATTCGTGCGGGCGCACAAGGACAAGCCGTTCTTCCTGTATTTCGCAACGACCGTGCCGCACGTGGCGCTCCAGGTGCCGAAAGACTCGCTGACGCCGTACCACGGCAAGTTCGATGAGAAGCCTTACCTCGGGCAGAAAGGCTACCTGCCCAACCCCGAGCCGCGGGCGACGTATGCGGCGATGGTCAGCCGGATGGATCGGGATATCGGCCGACTGGTGCGGCTGATCGACGATCTGGGGTTGGGAAAGGATACGCTGATCATTTTCGCCAGCGACAACGGGCCGACGTTCAACGGCGGGACGGACTCGAAGTTCTTCCATAGCACGGGGCCGCTGCGGGGGCTGAAATGTGACCTCTACGAGGGGGGAATACGCGTTCCGTTGATCGCGCGGTGGACGGGGCACATCAAGCCAGGCACGGTCAGCGACCACGTGTGTGCGTTCTGGGACGTGCTGCCCACCGTGATGGACCTCGCCGGCGGCAAGACGCCGAGCGATGCCGACGGGATCAGCATCTTGCCGACGTTGCTGGGACGGCCGGGGCAAAAGGAGCATGAATACCTTTACTGGGAGTATACGGGACGTGGCGGCGGACAGGCGGTGCGCATGGGGCGCTGGAAGGCGTTGCGGCTCGGGCTGCGCAAGAACCCCGACGCACCGATTGCGCTGTACGATCTTTCGAACGATGTCGGCGAAACCCACGATATCGCCGACGAGCACCCGGACGTCGTAAGACGCATCGCGCAGATCATGAAGACTGCGCGAACCCCATCGAAGTATTTCCCGCTGCTTCCCGCCCGGGCGACCAAACCCCTTTCGCCGGCGCCGTTGATTCCCAAGGACCAGTGGCGACTCGTGCGCGTGGACAGCGAATCGAGATTCAACGGCAAGCTCGGTGGTAACGCTTTCGATGGCGATCCGGCGACGATCTGGCATACCAAGTGGCGCGGCGGGGCGGACCCGCCCCCGCACGAGATCGTGATCGATCTCGGCCGTACCCACCGCATCGAGGGATTGCGATACCTGCCGCGTCAGGACGGGGGCGTGAACGGCATGATCGGCGACTTCGAGGTGTACATCGGCTCGTCGCCGAAGGATTTCGGCAAGCCGGTGGCGACGGGGCGTTTCGAGGCCGGCGCCTTTGAGCAGGAGATCCGGTTCAGGGCGACGAACGGGCGATACCTGCGGCTACGTGTGCTGACGGAGGTGGCCGGGCGGCCGTTTACATCCATCGCGGAGATCAGCCTCATCGGTGAGTAGCCGCGGCGCGGGTCGCCGTTGGCCTGCGGCTCGATCCGGCCGCGTCGTCCTGTTGTAGTAGCCTTGGGGCTCCTCCTGTGTAAGTTCTTGTGACAAGACAGCCTGGAGGAGGCCCCATCCTTCAATCAGTCTTCACGAGATTCGATGCTACCTCGTCACGTCACGCCAAGTCTCGAAACCAAGTAGCACCGGGTGCCGGAGCAGCAGAACCAATCGCAGGCCCGGAGACCTGGCGGGCCGTGCCCCGGCGCTCTTCAAATGCCGGCCGGGTGGGGCTAGGATATCCGCGAATCCGGCGCGGTTGGTGGACCGGGCCGACATGCCCCCCGGAAGGTTGTTTGAGATGATGAGCTTCGATCTGCCTGAAGATGTTGTGGCCCTACGTGACATGGTTCGCGATTTCGCCGCGAACGAGATCCGCCCGCACGCGCGGCAATGGGATCGCGACCAGGCCATCCCGGATGACCTGGTCCGCAAGCTCGCGGAGCTCGGCTTGCTCGGCATCATGGTCGAGCCCGAGTATGGCGGGGCCGGGCTGGGCTACCTCGCGAACGCGGTCATCATCGAGGAACTCGCCCGGCAGGACGGCGGCGTGGCCCTGTTCGTCGCCGCCCACAACGGGCTGTGCGTCTCGCAGATCCGCATGTCCGGCAACGACGAGCAGAAGAAGAAGTACCTGCCCAAGCTCGCCACCGGGGAGTACATCGGTGCCTGGGGACTCACGGAGCCGAGTTGCGGCTCCGACGCCGCCGCCCTCAAGACCCGCGCGGTGCGCGACGGTGACGGCTGGAAGATCACCGGGCAGAAGATGTTCATCACCAACGGATCGCGGGCGCAGGTGTTCGTGGTCATGGCCCGCACCGACCCCGAGGCCGGTGCCAAAGGCATCTCGGCATTCATCGTCGAACGCGGCACCGAGGGGTTCACGATCGGTGCCAAGGAAGACAAGATGGGCATGCGCTCCAGCGACACGGTGCCGCTGACGTTCGAGGATTGCCGGGTCGGAGCCGATGCGCTGTTGGGCCAGGAGGGCGAAGGCTACAAGAACGCGCTGGCGGTGCTGGAGCGTGGCCGGGTGGCGATTGGTGCGCTGTCGATCGGGCTGGCGCGCGGAGCACTCGAAGAGGCCATCGCGTACGCCAACGAACGGGAGGCGTTTGGCAAGCCGATCGCGCGTCACCAGGCGATTTCGTTCACGCTTGCCGACATGGCCACGCAGGTCGAGGCCGGTCGTCTGCTGGTTCACGATGCCGCGCTGACGCTCGACGCGGGCCGGTCGGATCGCCTCAAGGCGTGCGTCGCCAAGCTGTTCGCCAGCGAGATGGCCACGCGGGTCTGCCTCGACGCGATCCAGATTCACGGGGGCTACGGCTACACGAAAGACATGCCGGTGGAGCGTTACATGCGCGACGCGAAGCTATGCGAGATCGGCGAGGGCAGCAGCCAGATTCAGCGGATCGTCATCGCGCGCGAGCTGCTCAACGTCGGCTGAAGCGGCCCCACCCCGGCGGGGCTCCGGCCCGGCCTGTTTCGAATACAAAAAACGACACAAACACACAAAAGGACAGCAGCCGTGGATTTCAATCTTGACGACGAACAGCGGCAGTTGTTGGATGCCATCCGCGATTTTTGCGATGGCGCGATCGCTCCGAAGGCCGAACAGCGCGACCGCGAGCACAAGTTCGAAGACGGGCTGATCGAGCAGCTCGGCGAAATGGGGCTGCTGGGCATCTACGTGCCGAGCGAGTACGGCGGCGCGGGGTTGGATTGCGTCTCCTACGTGGCGGCGGTCGAGGAGCTGTCGCGGGCCTGCGCCGCGACGGGCATCCTCATGTCCGCCCACCACTCGCTGTGCGTTGATCCGATCCTCAACTGGGGAACCGAGGAGCAGAAGCAGAAGTACCTGCCGAAGCTCGCCAGCGGGGAGTGGATCGGCTGTTTTTCCCTCACCGAGCCGGGCAGCGGGTCCGACGCCGGCGCCGCCCGCTGCATGGCGGTCGAGAAAGATGACGGCTGGCACGTCACCGGAACCAAGAACTTCGTCACCAACGGCCGCGAGGCCCATGTGATCGTGCTGTTCGCCGTCACCGACCCGGACGACAAGCGCCACCGACTGTCGGCCTTCATCGTCGAGAAAGACCGGCCGGGGCTGACGGTGGGCAAGCTCGAGGAGAAACTCGGCATCCGGGCCAGCTCGACCGCCGAGCTGATCTTCGAAGATTGCGTCGTGCCGAAAGAAAACCTGCTCGGCGAACGCGGGCGGGGGCTGCGGGTGGCGCTGACGACGCTCGATGGCGGTCGGCTGGGCGTCGCCGCGCAGGCCATCGGCATCGCCCAGGCGGCGCTCGATACCGCGCTGGCCTACAGCCAGGAACGCCAGCAGTTCGGCCGGCCGATCAGCGCGTTCCAGGCGATTCAGACCAAGCTCGCCGACATGGCCACCGAGCTGGCGGCCGCCCGCGTGCTGACCCGCCGCGGCGCGTGGCTCAAGCAGAACAAGCGGCCCTACGAAGCGGAAGCCGCGATGGCCAAGGTCTTCGCCAGCGAGATGGCCAGCCGGGTCACCAACGCCGCGATCCAGATCCACGGCGGCTACGGCTACTGCATGGACTATCCGGTGGAGCGCTACCTGCGCGACGCCAAGATCACCGAGCTGTACGAGGGTACCAGTGAAGTGCAGCGGCTCGTCATCGCGCGGAAAATACTCACCGACCCCCAGTGGGTCACGGCGAGATAGCACGCTCGGCGCGGGACCGCCCGCGTTGCCGGCCGGCGGCCCGACGACCGCCTGGCGTGCACTCGGTCGCAGACAAGCAACACGAAAGGACATGTCATGGCCAACGACTGTGCGTACATCGTAGCCGGTCGCCGAAGCCCGATCGGCAGCTTCCTCGGCACGCTTTCGAAGATGGCCGCGACCGACGTCGGCGCGCAGGTCGCCCGGGCTCTGATTCAAGGAGCCGGCGCCGATCCGCAAGGATTCGACGAGGTGTTCGTCGGTCAGGTGTTGCAGGCCGGTTGCGGCCAGAACCCCGCGCGACAGGTCGCCCTCGGTGCCGGTATCCACGACCGCATCTCGTGCTGCACGGTCAACAAGGTCTGCGGCAGCGGTCTCCAGGCCGTCATGTTCGCCGACCAGGCCATCCGCGCCGGCGACGCCGACCTCGTGCTCGCCGGGGGCATCGAGTCCATGAGCCAGGCGCCGTTCCTCTCACGCACCATGCGCGCCGGGAGCAAGTTCGGCCACGCCGAAATGGTCGATGAGATGCTCTACGACGGCCTGACCAACGTCTACTCGGGCGAGCTGATGGGTGTGCTCGCCGAATACACCGCCGAGAAGGCCGGTCTGACCCGCCAGATGCAGGATGAATGGGCACTCAAGAGCCAGCAGCGGGCGGCGGCCGCCTGGGAACAGGGGCGCTTTGCCGATGAGGTCGTCCCGATCGAGTTGCCCCGCAAGAAGGGCACATTCTCCCAGGACGAGACCTACCGTGCGGATACGACGCTCGAATCGCTCGGCAAGCTCCGGCCCGCGTTCGCCAAAGACGGCACCGTCACCGCCGGCAACGCCTCCCAGCTTTCCGACGGCGTCGCAATGCTGCTGGTCGCCAGCGAGGCGGGAGCCAAACGCTGCAACGCCGCGCCCGTCGCGCGGATCGTCGCCCAAGCCACGGCCGGCGGCCCGCCCAAGGAGCTCTTCTTCACCCCCCCGCAAGCCGTCAAGATGGTCTGCGAAAAAGCCGGCTGGTCCCTCGCCGACGTGGACTACTTCGAGCTCAACGAGGCGTTCGCGTCGCAAACGCTCGCCGGCCTCAAGGCGCTCGAACTCGACGGTGAAAACGTCAATGTCCACGGCGGCGCCATCGCCCTCGGGCACCCCATCGGTGCCAGCGCAGCCCGCGTGCTCGTGACGCTGCTGAGCGTCCTCAAACAGAACCAGGCCAAGCGTGGCGTCACCGCGATCTGTCTCGGCGGTGGCAATGCCGTCGCGATGGCGGTCGAAATGCTCTAGGGCCGCGCTCACCCGGCGCGCCCGCAGCGACCATCACGCGGCAACACCGCCGTGCGACTGGACCGCTACACGGCCTCCAGATCGCGCAGGCTGGCGTCGCCGCCCGTTTCCATGTCACCCTGGCGCGCGTTGGCCTGCACGGAGTATCCCAGCGTGCAGAGCATGAGAATGA
>JALSRY010000025.1 GCA_026984555.1 Phycisphaerae bacterium | reverse complement strand
ATCGGCACGTTCGGCTGCATCAGCTTCTACCCGACGAAGAACCTCGGCGCGCTCGGTGACGCCGGCGCACTGCTGACCAACGACGACCGCCTCCACGAAAAAGCCACCCAGATGCGTCTGCACGGCGAAACGACGCGCTATCACCACCAGTTCGTGGGTGGCAACTTCCGCATCGATCCGCTCCAGGCCGCGGCGTTGTCGATCAAGCTGAAGCACCTCGACGCGTGGAACCAGCGCCGCCGCGACCTCGCCCACCGCTACGGCCGGTTGCTCGAACAGGCGGGCATCGCGGGCGAACATGTACGCTTACCTCGTGACGTAACGGGCGCACACGTCTACCACCAGTACGTGCTGCGCGCAACGCGGCGGGACGAGCTGTTTTCCTATCTCCAGCAACGCAAGATCGCCGCGGGGGTTTACTACCCCATTCCGCTGCACCTCCAGGCGTGTTTCGCGCACCTGGGCTACAAGCGGGGCGACTTTCCTCACGCGGAGCGCGCGGCCGACGAAGTGCTCGCGTTGCCGATCTACCCCGAATTGACCGAAAGCCAGCAGGAAGTGGTCGTAGACGCCATCCGGTCGTTCTACACGGCCTGAGCCGCGCTCGTGATGGGCCGGCGGGTCAGGGCCGTTCGCCGGCGGTGGCGGGGACAGCGGGTGTTCGCGGACTGGCCATCGCCTGAAGTTGCGACTCCGAAAACATCGCTGTCAGCTCGGGGGCTTGGCGAGCCCGGCTGATGAACTCCGGGTCGAGCTGCAGCGCACGCCGAAGCTCGCGAGCCGCGGCGTCGCGCTGATGCTGCGTCGCGAGCGTGCGTGCCAGGAGAAAATGCGCCTCGGCCCGGTCGGGCTCGCTCTTGAGCACCCGCTGGAGATTTCGGGCGGCGGCCGCCGGATCGCCCTGCTCGAGGGACGCGATCGCGAGGCCCTCGAGCGCGGGCGCGTAGCCGGGAGCGGCCGCGAGCGCTTTGTGGAAAAAGACGGCGGCGCCGACGGCGTTGTCCGCGCGCAGCTCGACGACACCCCGCCAATACCAGGCTTCCGGCCGCCGGACGTGCTTTGTTGCGCGATCGAGCGTGGCTCGGGCGAGCTGGGGACGGTCGGCCTGGAGTAGCGCGATGCCGCGCCACAGCAACAACTCGTAGTCGTCAGGATGCTTGACCAGCAGATGGTCGAGGATGCCCACGGCTTCGGCGAGTCGCCCGGCATGAACATCCGCCGCGGCCCGAAGGAAGTTCAGGCTCTCCAACGTCGGCGCGGGGGCTGTGGAAACCTGCTCCAGGAGCCGGTCGAGCTCATCCCACCGATCGAGCATCACCAGAGCACGCCCGATCCGCAGCCGCAGGGCCAGCGGTAGCGTCGCACCGTCACCGAGCGTGTCGAGCTGCCGCGCAGCGCCGCGCCGGTCCCCCCGGGCGAGGCGCTGCTCGATGTTGTCAAGGATGCCGGCGGCGGTGGCCACGGGATCGGCGGGGCGCGGGGCGCCCGTTGCGGGGCGCGCGGCCGAGCCGGCGACGGGTGTCTTCCGAGGGACGATTCGCGATTGTTTCCGTAGCGCGGCCTCGAGCGCCTCGACTCGCTTTTCGGTCTTCCGCAGGTCGCCCTGCAACCTGGCGATGGCGTCTTGCCGGCGACTCAGCTCCGCAAGGATGCTGCGGGTCTGGTTGTTCGCAAGCACACTGACGATGACGATCAGCAAGAGCAGCCCGCACGAGCTGATGACCCACAGGGCGTAGAGCCGTCCGATCGCTTCGGAAACCGAACGCTTGGGTTTTTTCCCGGCTGGCGAGGTGGTCATGAGACTTGGCTCCGAAGAGGATCAGGAATCGGGAGGTTCGCCCGGTGGCTGGGGTGGCGGTGCGCTTTCGTCGGGGGGTTCGGGCGGCGTCCCGAGGGCGTCGCGGAGCTGTCGGGATGCGGCTTCCATCTGCTCCTCGCTGAGCCGATACTGCCCCCACGCATCCACGTACTCGGTCGGGCGCGACTCGCGATGTTGCGGTCCGAGCAACGCCCGGCCAATCCGCACCATCAGGTAGGAACCCAGCAGAAACGCCATGAAAATGACGAAAGACTGCGTCAGCATACGCAACAGCGCTTCGAGCTCCTGCACGCGCCTCTGGGGAGAGAACGCTTGCTCGGCAACGGGTGGCAACTGCCGCGGCCGACCCGCATAAATGATGTACGCCACCCCCGCCGCCGATAGCGCCAATCCCACCACGACGAACGCGATGGCGAGCTTGCTCGGGCGGCGATCCGATCGCATGAGGACTCCCTATACCGCCCAGCCCAAGTCCCGCCGCGGGTTATCCCGGATCTCCGCGGCAAGATCGCGCAGCAACGCGCGGGCTTTCGGCGTGAGATGTTGCGGGGCCACGATCCGCACCACCACGTACATGTCACCAGTCTTGCCACCCGGTCGGCGAATCCCCTTGCCACGCAGCCGCAGGCGCTTCGCGCTCGATGTGCCGGGCGGAACGGTCACGACCGTCGGCCCGTCGAGCGTGGGAATCTCGACTTTGGTCCCCAACGCCGCCTCCGTAATCGTCAGAGGAAGATCCAGGAAAACATCGTCCCCCTCGCGGCGAAAGTAGGGATGGGGGCGCACGCGGCAGCGGATCATCAGATCGCCCGGCCCGCCGGGGCCGCCGTGTCCCTTGCCACGCACGCGGATGCGTTGGTCGTCCTGCACGCCTGCGGGAATGCGGACCTCGATCCGTTGCGAGCCGCCACCCGCCCCACCGCGCAAGACGACCTCCCGCTTACAACCACGTGCCGCCTCTTCGAACGTCAGATCGAGTGTGATCTCCAGGTCCGCCCCGCGGGCCTGCGGCTGCGGCCGGCGGTTGACACGCGTAGTCCGCCGCCGGCTGCCCGGACCGGACCGCCGGAAGAACTGCTCGAAAATGCTGCCCAAGTCGCCGAACTCGATATCGATGCCCTCGAAGGGTGAAGCATCGGCGGCTCCCCCGGCGGAAGCCCAGGTGTGGAAATCCGGCCGAGGGCCTCCGGCACCGAACCGGTCATACTGGGCGCGGCGTTCGGGATCACCGAGCACCTCGTACGCCGCCTGGAGTTCCTTGAAACGCTCCTCGGCCTGCTTGTTTCCAGGGTTGCGGTCGGGGTGGAGTTGCTTGGCGAGCTGGCGGTATTTGCGTTTGATCTCGTCCTGCGTCGCGTTGCGCGACACTCCAAGAATCTCGTACGGATCCTTTTGCGCCATTCCGCAATCACTCCCGGTTCGCATCATCCAACCCCCACGACGCCGGCCCGCAGGCGTGCGGCCAGGTTCAGCGCAGCTTCTTGAGCTCTTTGACGGCCTGCTGGGCCCAGATCGTGTCGGGATACTCGTCGAGGATGCGCCGCAGGAGTTTCTCAGCTTCGCGGTACCGTTTCTGGCCGATCAGTGTCTTGGCCCGTGCCAGGTCCTGCCGGCACTGTCCCTCCGCCTGATGATCCACGATCAGCGCCCAGAACGCCTTGTTTCGCTTCATGCGGGCGATCATCGCTTCGGCGTACTCGGCCGCTTGCGTGTCCGGGTATTGCGTGACGACCTCCTGGAGCTTGTCGTAGCTCTCGCCGAACCGCCGGGCCACAAGCTTGTCGCGGGCTTCGAGATAGAGGCGGGCGGCGGCGTCCTCGCCACGAAAACGGTCAGCCGCTTCTTTGAAGCGATCGTTCTCTTTCTGTAACTGCTCGTAGCGTTTCTTGGCATCCTTGTAGCAGTCAAAGCCGTGATAACGCCGGATGATGTCCCGCAACAATTCGACCGCCTTGTCATATTTGTGTTGTTCGAGCAACGGATCGAGCTTTGCGAGTTCCTCGTATCCCTTGAGTTCGAGCAGGTCGGCGACCTCGAAGAGCCGCGATTTGAGCGGGTCGCCGAGCACGGCGACACCGAAAGCCTCGCGCAGTTTCTTGGATGCCTTGGGATACTTGTCGCTGCGGATCAAGTCGAATATCTGGTCCTCGAGCCGGTAGACCTTCTTTGCTTCGGTGGGATGAGTTTTCCACGGCGGGGTCTTGGTCATCACGTCCACGACGGCTTTCTGCATGCCGCTGAGATCGCCTTTTCCCGAGCCCTTGAATGCGATCTTGCCGCTCGGGTCGATCACGACGAAACCGAAGCCGTTGCGATAGCCGTACTCGGCCGCCGACTTCGACCCGACGGCCACGGGGAACATGACCTTGGCTTCCTCGATGAGGGGCTGCGTCACCTTACGGCTGGCATCGGTCACGCCGATGGTATAGACGCCACCGGCCTGGCCGATCTGAGGATTGTTGTTGAGCATGTTGACGTAGGGCAGGAGGATTTCGCCGCCCTCGTGCCACGAGACCCAGAAAAAGACGACGACGACCATGCCGCGCAGCTCGACGAGCGAGGGTATCTCGTCCTCGGACTCGACGTTGAGCCACTCCTTGGCTTCGATCGACGGGGCGTATGAACCGACCGGGGCCTTTTCGTCTTTCTTGTTCTGGGCCTGGGCGACATTGGCCAACAGAATCCCCATCCCCGCCAGCAGAATCAGCGTATTTCGCATGCGCACACTCCGCGTTGTTCATCTCGCATCCGCGGCCGTCCCCGACCGCTTCGCCGGGCGCCGCCGCAGAATTATAACACCATCAGGGTGACCGTGAGACCGACCGGCATGAGACTATTCAGCGCAGCAGCCACCAGAAGAAGGATACGAGCACCAGGATGGCGAGCAGGACGAACCAGGGGCTGCGTCGCGGACGGCCGCCGGGGGTGATCCAGTCGCCGCAATGCGGACACTGCTCGGCGAGCTCGGAGATTTCGGCGCCGCAATGGGGACAGGCGACGGTAGCGTAATCGTCGCTGTCGCCGGCGAGGTCGCATTCCTGTGGTCCCTCGTCGCCGACAAGTTCATCGTCCCAGTCGTCGTGCCACGCCGCCATCGGGGGCATCTCCCGGCCCGCCGCCCGTCATTTCACGATCGGCAGGATGCGTTTGAACAGCTCGGTATCGCAGCGGTCGAGCATGCCGAACACCGCCGCCTCGAACGTCGTCACCGTCGCCCCCGCCCGTTCCATGCGCCGTAGAGCCGTTTCCCAGTCCAGCGCCCGGCGCGAGCCGACGGCGTCGGCAAGCACGAACGGCGTCATCTGGGCGTCGAGCAGGTCGAAAACGGTCTGCTGGACGCAAACGTGCGTCTCGATGCCGGCGATCAGAACCTGGGGACGGTCCAGGTCCGTCAGATGCTCTCGCAACGCCGCGTCCTGCCACACGCTGAACGTGAGCTTTTCGAGTCGCGTGGCGTCGGAAGTCACCTCGCGAACGGCAGGGGTCGTGGCGCCCAGCCCCTCGGGGTATTGCTCGGTCAGGGTCACGGGGAGGGCGAGTTGGGCGGCGGCCCGGCACATACGTGCGGTTTGCTCGACGACCCGCGTGTATTCGTGGATGTGGGGCAGCAACCGCTCCTGGATGTCCACGACGAGTAGCTGCGCCCGTCCGGCTTCGAGTCGCCAGGGTGCTTTCATCACGCGATCTCCGTGGCTCCGAGTTCCCCGTGGAAGTATTGCACACACGGCCTGGGGTGGCAAACGCCGCACCGCCCCCAAATGTAGCGTATGCACGAAAAACTCTGGACGATGCGGCGTCGAATCGTTAGGATTGTCGGCCAAGGGTTTCGACTTAT
>JALSRY010000024.1 GCA_026984555.1 Phycisphaerae bacterium | reverse complement strand
GCTTACCGTCGCCCAGCCAGTATGCCACTATATCCATAACATCAACGCCATAAGCATGTTATGGAACATCAACCACTTTGGCACGCTACATGCTCTATTATGTGGCAACAACGGCATTGATGATTCAACCATGACGCCACACGGGAGAAAAAACATGCGGAACGAAAACGTGATTCAATCGCTCAACAACCTGCTCGCCGACGCCTCCGTCCTCTACCAGAAGCTCCGCGCCATGCACTGGCTCGTCACCGGCCGCGAATTCTTCGTCCTCCACGCCCGGTTCGAGGGTTTGTACAACGCTTGGGCCGAGCATGTCGATGACATCGCCGAACGCGTCCTGACCATCGGCGGCAAACCGCTGGCAACGCTCGCCGAGATCCTCGAGCACGCGCGGATCAAGGAGTTTGCCGGGACCACGACCCCCAAGGACATGGTCAAGACGCTCGTCGGCGACCTCGAACACATCCTGGCGGGCGCTACCGAGACCATCGCGGCCGCCGAACGCGTCGGCGACCGCGGCACCGCGAACCTGCTCGACGGGATCCGCGACGAGCAAGAGAAGACGCTCTGGATGCTCAACGCGTGGCTGGCCTGATCGTTCCTCCGCCAGACAACGCCCAAGCCCGTCGTGCCCGTGCGTGATCCGCCGGGTGCGACGGGCATCCGCGCGCCGCGAACCCGTCCACCGCTGAGTGCTCGCCCCGGATCGGCCAGGCCCGGGGGCTTGTCCGGCTTTGCGGTGACGGTATCATGTCGCCAGCCCCAGATTCGGGTCTTACCCGAGTACGGATGCGGTCTGGGCCCGGAGAAACGAAGCCCGACCGCACGGCGCTTGGGGTATGTCTGTGCGACCAAACTGGAGAATAGAGCCGATGTCCGAGACGACTGCGGAACTGATGTCCTTTTTCGAAACCTCGGAGCTGGGCACCGACTGTTTTGCCCAGTACGCCAACCTCGTGTTCCAGTCGGCCAAGAGTCACGAGGCATTCGCCGATCTGCTCCGCGAATACGAACAACGGGTCGCCCGCGGAGAAGGCGACGCGCTGCACGCGGGCGTCGGTTACCTGATCCTGGGACGGTTCCAGCAGGCCGGCCAGTGGCTCGCCAAAGCCGACGACAGCCGCTATCGCCACTACTGGGCGGCACAGGCCGCCACCGCCCACCATGCGTTCGACGAGGCCATCGCCGCGTACAAGAAGGCCGCCGCCGCCGGCTGGGACCCGTTCGAAATCGACATGCGCTGCGCCGAGCTGCACCTGCGCAGCGGCGACGCCACCGCCGCCACCAAACTGGTCAAGGTCCACGAGCGTGACGGCGCCGACCGGGCAGACTGGTACTACGTCCGCGGCCTGCTCGTCGAGCAGGCCGGCGACCGCGCCGCCGCGATCGACCTGTACGAAAAAGCCCTGGCGCTCGACCCCGACCACGTCCCCACGATGTTCCGCGCGGCGTGGCTCTACGACCTGCGCGGCGACGACGACAAGGCCATCGAGCTGTACAAACGACTGGCGCTCCAGCCACGGGCGCACGTCAACGCGCTCATGAACCTCGCGGTCATCTACGAAGACATCGGCCGCTACGATGACGCCATCACCTGTTTGCAACGCGTACTCGTGGCCTATCCCAACCACACCCGCGCCCGCCTGTTCCTCAAGGATGTCGAGAGCAGCCGAAAAATGGTGATCGACGACGCGATCGAAAAGCGCGTCGAGTCGCGCAACCGCCTGTTGGCCACGCCGATCAGCGAGTTCGAGCTGTCCGTGCGCGCCCGCAACTGCCTCAAGAAAATGAACATCCAGACGCTCGGCGACCTGCTCAAACTGACCGAGCAAGAGCTGCTGGCCTACAAGAACTTCGGCGAGACCTCGCTTGAAGAGATCAACCAGCTTCTCGCCAAACGCGGGCTGCGGCTCGGCCAGCGTCCCGAAGACATCGACCCCGCCGCCCTGGTTCCCGCGCCGCCCGAGCCGCCCCGCGTGACGGTTCCCCCCGGCACCGAGGCCCTGCTTTCCAAGCCGGTGTTCGAACTGGAGCTGTCCGTGCGCGCCCGGCGCTGCCTCCAGCGGCTCAACATCGAGACCGTCGGCGAGCTCATCCAGCGCACCGAAGCAGAACTGCTCGCGGCGCGCAATTTCGGCGTCACCTCGCTGAACGAGATCAAGACGCGCCTCAAGGAACTCGGGCTTTCGCTCGCGCCCAAGAGCTGATCGCGTGCCGGAAGGCTTTTCGTTCGACATCATCGCCCGCGACGGCCGCGCCCGGCGCGGCGTTCTCAGCACGCCGCACGGCGTCGTGGACACCCCCGCCTTCATGCCCGTGGGCACCCGCGCCGCCGTGAAGGGGCTCACCCCCGACCAGGTCGCCCAGACCGGCACCCAGATCATCCTCGCCAACACCTACCACCTGATCCTTCGGCCCGGAACCGACACCGTCGCCCGGCTCGGCGGCCTGCAACGCATGACCGGCTGGAATCGCCCCATGCTCACCGACAGCGGCGGGTTCCAGGTCTTCTCGCTCGCCCAGCTCCGCCGACTCGATGACGACGGCGTCGAGTTCCGCTCGCACATCGACGGCGCAACGCTGCGACTCACCCCCGAAGCCTCCATCACCGCCCAGAACCAGCTCGGCGCCGACATCATCATGGCCTTCGACGAATGCCCTCCCCTGCCCGCCGACCCCGCGGCGCTCCAGGCGGCGGTACGCCGAACGCTGCTCTGGGCGCGGCGTTGCCGGGCGGCGCACCAGCGCCACGACCAGGCGCTCTACGGCATCGTGCAAGGTGGCCTCGACCTGGCATTACGCCGGGCCTGCCTCGATCAACTCGTCGAAATCGGTTTCGACGGCTACGCACTGGGCGGACTCTCCGTCGGCGAGCCACCACCGGACATGTGGGCGCTGCTCGACGCCTTTGCCGACGAGCTCCCCCGCGATCGGCCTCGATATCTGATGGGCGTCGGCATGCCGCGCGACCTGGTCCACGCCGTCTCGGCGGGGGTGGATCAATTCGACTGTGTGCTGCCCACGCGCAACGGCCGCAAGGGATACGTGTTCACGAGCGGCGGAACCCTGCGGATGCGCAACGCCTGTCACCGCGACGACACGCAACCGCTGGACCCCGAGTGCGACTGTTACACCTGCCGGCACGTGTCCCGCGGATATGTGCGACATTTGTTCATGAACAGCGAGGTGCTTGGAGCGTCGCTCGTTTCGCTCCATAATATCCGCTTCTTTCAAAGACTGATGCAACGGATGCGGGCCGCGATCGAGGCAGGGTGCTTCGAGACCTGGAAAGCGGATTTCCTCAGCAGTCCTGCGGCGCATCCGCGTGAGGAACCACGATGACAACCGGATTCATCCTTCTGCTCGCACAGGCGACCAGCGCTCCCGCACCCACCGGCCCCGCCGGCACACCGCCCAAACCCGACTTCATGGGCTTCCTCTTCCCGCTCATACTCGCGTTTGTCGTCTTCTATTTCTTCCTGTTCCGCGGGCAAAAAAAGGAACGCCGCAAACACGAGGAAATGCTCGCCAACCTCAAACGCAACGATCGCATCCAGACCATCGGCGGCATCCTCGGCACCGTCGTCGATGTGCGCGACCACGAGGTCGTCGTCAAGGTGGATGAGACCAACAACGTGAAAATGCGCTTCAACCGCGGCGCCATCAAGGAAGTGCTCGTCGATACCGGCGACGCGAAATAGCCTCGGGTGCGGCGGTGACCTCGCTGGCCCAATACCTCGACCCGGAAGTGATCCGGCGGGTCAGCCGGCTCGACCTGCGGGCCCGCTTCATCGTCGAGGGGTTTATCGCCGGTCTCCACCGATCCCCTTTCCAGGGGCTGAGCACCGAGTTCAGCGAACACCGCAAGTACGTCGCCGGGGATGATCTACGCACGATCGACTGGAACGTGTACGCCCGCACGGATCGCGTATACGTGCGCAAGTACCAGGCCGAAACCCATCTCGATTGCCATCTGCTCGTCGATACGTCGGCAAGCATGGGACCGGTCGGCGTTCGCGCCGCGGACACCGAGCGGAACTATCCCACCAAGCTCGAATACGCAATTCACCTGGCGGCCGCCCTGGGCTACCTCGTGACGCGCCAACAAGACGCCGTCGGCCTGGGCGTGATCGGCGGGAGGCTGGAACGCCTGCTGCCGCCCCGCTCCCGCCGGGCCGATCTCGTTCAGCTTCTCACCGTGCTCGCGTCCATCAAACCCGCCGGAACCACCGGCCTCGCAGCGGGTATCCACGACGCACTGCGACGGATCGTGCATCGCGGCGTGATCGTCGTCCTCAGCGACCTGCTGGCGGATACCGACGCGACCCTCCAGGCGCTCCACCACGCCCGCTTCCGCGGACACGACCTGATCGTCATGCACATTCTCGACCAGGCCGAGGTGCGATTCCCGTTCGAAGGAGCGTTGCGACTCGAAGACCCCGAGACGCACGCCACGCTCGAGGTCTCTGCCGAAGGGGTACGGACACGCTACCGGGAGGCGGTGGCGACGTGGCGCTCCCAGCTCGAAGACCGTGTCGCCGCACTGAAAGGCGACTATGTGCCACTCGACACCTCGATGCGATTCGACAAAGCGCTGGTCGAGTTCCTCACACAACGCAGCCGGCGACGCTGACTTCCCCCGACCGCCCAACCCCGCCGCGCGGCGGCGTTTCAAGGCCGCACCACGCTCCCCTTACAGGTCGCGCCGCCCGCGCAGGGCCTCTTCCAGCATCGTGCGATTGGCGTACTCGATGTGCGCCCCCGGCGGAAGCCCCCGAGCCAGCCGCGTGACGCGCACCCCCGTCCCCTCCAGCACGTTGGCGATGTGCAACGCCGTCGTATCCCCTTCGGCGGTCGGATTGGTAGCCAGCACAACCTCGCGTACCGCCTCGTCGCGGCATCGTTCGACCAACGCACCGATCGTCAGTGCGTCCGGTTCGATACCCTCGGTCGGGGCGATACGCCCCATCAACACGTGGTAGACCCCCGTGATCAGTCCGGTCGCTTCGAGCGTGATCAGATCCTTGGGCTGCTCGACGACGACGATCTGCGAGCGGTCACGGCGCGGATCAGCACAAATGTGACACAGCTCTCCCTCCGCGAGGTTGAAACACCGCTTGCACGGCCGCACCTTTTCCTTGATGTCACGCACCGCCTCCGCCAGTGCAAACGCCTCCGCCCGATCCGCCTTGAGCAGGTGAAACGCGATGCGCTCCGCCGAACGCGCCCCCACCCCCGGCAAGCGGGTAAGCGCGTCGATCAGACGCTGGAGTGGCCCGGTAAGCGGTACGTCGCTCATGCAGAGCCTCGTCGCGAGCGGCGCCGCTCGCAATGCCCCGGTCGCAAAACGTGCGTGACGGGCGCACAAACCAGCAGCGCCGAACAACAGCCTACTTGCCGAACATGTCCATCATGCCGCTGAGGTCGAGCCCCCCGGTGGCGGCCTGCATCTCTTTCTGAACCCCCTCGCGGCTCAACACCACCGCCTGGTTGACGGCCGCGCAGATGAGGTCTTCGAGCAGCTCGACATCCCCCGCTTGCACCACCTCCGGGTCGAGCTTGACCTGCCGCAACTCGCCACGCCCGTCCACCGTTGCGCGAACCTGCCCTCCGCCCGCTTCGCCGATATACCGGGCTTCCTTGAGACGTTCCTGCATCGCCTGCA
>JALSRY010000023.1 GCA_026984555.1 Phycisphaerae bacterium | reverse complement strand
AGCGTAAACACCTCTCGCAGTCGAACGGGCAATCCGTCGAGACAATCCCGGAACGCGGTCCAGAACTCCGCCCGGCTTACCAGGTCGTCTTCCACCGTCCACGGCCCCGGCTTGCGCCGCCAACGCCCCCGCGCGTCGAACATCTCGTCGAGTTCGTCATCCGCGGGCAACTCGCCCGCCGCTCGTTCTTCGCGGTATGCCGCTCGGTAGGCGTCCAGGATCTTGTGCCGGAGAATCCCCAAGAGCCAGGCCAGTGCCGACCCCTCGCCGCGAAACTGGTCCGCCGACCGCATCGCTGCCAGAAACGTTTCCTGCACGAGATCTTCGGCAAGTTCCACCCGGCGAACCCGTGCCAATGCGTGGCGGTACAGCCGGTCGCCGTACTCATCGACCCACCGGTCGATCGGAATGTTCGCAGCATCGTTCGTCATGGACCGCCATACTGTAGACATGCTTCCGGCGATTGAACAGCTACGCCCCGCCCTGCCAGCGCGCGGCCCGGCCGTCTGCGCCGGGAACCCGCCGGAGGCACGGGCTCATTCTGTGCCGAGTGGCAGCGACACCGTGACCACGGCACCGTGGTCCGGTGCGTTTTGCAGGGATATGTCGCCGCCGTGGGCGCGGGCGATGGTACGGCAGATGGCGAGCCCCAGGCCGGCTCCGCCCCGGTCGCGACAGCGGGCATCGTCGGCCCGGTAGAAGCGATCGAACACATGCCGGAGCTGTTCGGGCGCGATCCCCGGTCCGTGGTCGGTAATGTCGAGCCACGCGGTACCGTTCGCAGTGCGCAGGCGAACCTCGACCGGCCGGCCGGGAGGGGAGTACTTGATCGCGTTGTCGATCAGGTTGCCGGCCAACTGGCGCAGGCGCCCGCGGTCGCCGGCGATCCAGATGTGTGGGCCCTGCTCGAATGTCAGTTCGACACCCGCTTCCTCAGCAAGCGGCCGGTACAGGTCGACCACGTCGGCGACGGCCTGATCCAGACGCACCCGCTCCCGCCGCAAGATGTCCTGCCCCGCGTCGGCCCGCGCCAGCAACAGCAAGTCTTCGGCGATGCGTGCGAGCCGGTCGTACTCCTCGACGCTTTCGACCAGCACCGTTCGCAGCTCGGCGACACTCCGTTCGTGTGACAGGGCAACCTCCGCCGCCCCGCGTAGCGCCGCCAGCGGTGTTCGCAACTCGTGTGATGCGTCGGCCGTGAACTGCCGTACTTGGCGGACGTGATCCTGGATGCGGTCGAGCATGCGGTTGATCGTCTCGGCCAGCAGGTCCAACTCGTCGCCCGTTCCCGCGAGCGGCACGCGCTGGCTCAGCCGCTGGCCGTCGATTCGCCGGGCGGTTTCGGTCAGCGTTTGAACCGGTCGCAGGCTTCGCCGCGCCATGATGCGCCCGCCTGCCAGCGACAGCACGAGGGCCAGCCCGAGCCCGGCCAGGCACACGCGCCGAAACATCGCCAACGATGCGATCATGCGATCGAGCCGATAGCCCGCCTGGGCGATACACGACCGGCCGTCCGCGGTCTTGACACGCAGACTGCACAGCCGGAACGGCGCCGCCTCGTTCGGCACGCGGATCGTTTCAAAACGAAACGCGGTCGGATCGTTTTCCCAGTCCGCTGGTGGCCGCCACGCCTGGGCGACGGCGTCGTCCGGCTCGCTGGAAACCATGAGTCGTCCGGCGGCATCGTAGAGGCGAAACGCCAGGTCGTGGTGCAGGCGGGTTCCCAACTCGGTCCGAATCGAACGCTCCAGGCCGGGGTCGTTCCCCGGGTGCCGGTTGACCGTGCCGAGGAACTCGCGAACCTCGCCTTCCAGGAACGCGTCCACCTCGTGTTGAAGCGAGTAGTGCAATCCCGCGTAGAGCACGAGGCACAACACCGCCGCGGCGACGAACGTTACGCCGGCGCTCCACAGCGTCAGCCGCAGACCGATCGAGCGGCGTCGAGAGCTATGCTTCTTGGTGTCGGAGGACATAGCCGACTCCGCGAATCGTGTGAATAAGCGGCGCATCGAAGCCGAGGTCCACCTTCTTGCGCAGGCGGTTGATGTGGACATCGACCACGTTGGTCATCGGATCCTGGTTCATGTCCCACACGTGTTCGAGGATCATCGTGCGCGACAGCACGTGCCCCGCATGCCGAACCAGGTACTCGAGCAGCGCGTACTCGGTCGGCGAGAGATCGATCCGCCGGCCGGCTCGGCGAACCGTGTGCCCCACGATATCGACCTGCAGATCGGCTACGATGATCGGGTTCGTGCTCAGCTCCTGCCCGCGGCGTAGCAGCGCCCGCACGCGGGCCATCAACTCGGAAAAGCTGAACGGCTTGAGCACATAGTCATCGGCGCCGAGATCGAGCCCTTTGACGCGGTCTTCGATCGCGTCGCGCGCGGTCAGGATGATGATGGGTGTGCGCAGGCCCTGCTTCCGAATCTGGCGCAACACCGCGAAACCGTCCTCGCCGGGGAGCATCAGATCGAGCACGATGACGTCGTGTCCGCCGGCGCCGGCGACCCGCAGCCCCTCGGCCCCGTTGTCACACCATTCGACCACGTAGGACGCCTCCTGCATCCCTTTCTTGAGGAAAGCTGCTACGCCGGGATCGTCTTCGATGATCAGCACACGCATGCGCGTCGGCTCCGGAAACCGGGCTCGGCTGGCCTGCCCCCGCATCATGTCACACGACCGTTCCCGTGCGGCCAAGTCGCCGCCTGTCAGATTACAGCATTGTAATCCGGGCGTAATCGGCGCGCGATCCGGGGGCGGCGATAATGCCTGCCCGGAACACGCTGGCGCGGTTCCATGCTCGGGGAGGGGCCAGGCGGGCCCTTCCCCGGGGTTCTCTGAAAGACGAAAACGTGCCTGCGGTTTCCGCCGGCGCTGGTCCCAGGTTTACGGAGAAACAACGATGTCTGATCGTTCTCTTGCCCCCGTTGGGTTCGCCGTGGTCGTTTCGCTCCTGGTGCTCGCGGGCTTCTCCCCGGCCCGCGCACAGGATGCCCAGCCTCCGGCGGCGGCCGAGACGCCCACCGCTCCGGCCGAAAACGCGTTTTCGCTGGACGACCTCGCGCATCAGCAGTCGATCGACTCCTACACACTGCTCGAAGATGGACAGCCCGGCGAGCCCGGACATTTCGAGCTCCAATTCGACCTCGGCTGGCAGACCACCTCGGGCGAGCGCGACCCCGTGCTCTTCGCGCCCGAGCTCAAGTTCACGCCCGACGGAAACGATTTCCTGCGAAACATGAAACTCACGCTCGTGGCGCCGATGGAGTTCGGGCTCGGCCGGGTCAACGGAAACGCCGACGCCGAGTTCGGCTGGCAGCAACGCTGGCTTCCCGACGACGGAACCTGGCCGACGCTCGCCACGCTCGCCGAAATCCGCATTCCGAGCGGGTACCATTCTTCCGGCGTCGATGGAACCTTCACCGGCATCGTCGCCAAGGAGCTCGGGCCGGGCACGCTGTACTTCAACGCCTTCGCCATCACGGCCAACGGCCATAACACCGATGACCTGCGTCATTTCCAGTGGGGCTTGCGGGCCGGGTACAAGTGGCGCATCAACGACGATCTTGCCCTGACCACCGCATACGAGCACCGCGTCAGTGAAGAGGAACGCCACGGCGATCTGAACGTGCTCGAGGTCTCGGGACAGTGGCGGATCAACGAACAGATTACGATCGGCCCCGGCGTGTTCATCGGACTGGACGATAACGAGGAGACACCCAATTTCGGCGCCGGCCTGCGTCTGACCTGGTCGTTCTGAGAGTATCGCGATGCACGCTGTCGTCGTCGCAACGCGGATGGCAATGCCCCGTGCGGGAACGCCCGCTCCCCCGCGAGGCGGTAGCCGCACCCCGATGCGTCTTCCTCGGCGTCGGGGGCCTGCCCGAGTGGGGAAAGCTGCGCTTGTTCCGGCCACGTTGCGCGCCGCCCAGACACGTTCCCGCTGGCGGCACGCGCTCATCGTTTCCGCCGGCCTGCTGATGCTCAGCGGTTGCGTGAGGGTCAATCCCCGGCCGGACTACCACCGGGCGTCGGACCTCCTGCGCGGTCGCACCGGCGTCAGCGACAGCTACAGCCCCGATGTGGACGAACAGGTCGCCGACAAGGTGGATGCCCTGCTCGAAGGCGGTCTCACCGTGGATGAGGCCGTCCAGGTCGCACTCCTGAACAACCGTGGATTCCAGGCGTTGTTCGAGGACATCGGTGTTTCGCGGGCGGAGGTTGTGCAATCGGGGCTGCTGGCCAACCCCTCGCTTGGCCTGAGTCTGCGGTTTCCCGAGGGCGGCGGTCTGGCGGACCTGACGGTCGGATTTGCTCAGCAGATTGCGGATCTCTGGCGGATTCCGGTTCGCAAGCGTATCGCCCGGAATCGCCTCGATCAGACCATCCTCAGCGTTACGCACGAGGGACTTCGCCTGGCCGCCGAAACCCGCCGCCATTTCTTTAGCCTGCTGGCGCTTCGACAAATCGAGCAGATCACGCGTGAGAACCTCAAACTCGCCGAGCGGTCGGCGGCCCTCGCGCAGGACCGTTTCGCCGCCGGCGAGGTCGGCCGGCTGGATGTGAACCTCGCCCGCGCCAACGTGCTCGACGTGCGCCGGGAGCTGATATTGATCGAGCGCGACCGGAAGCTCGCCCGCGAAGACCTCGCGCACACGCTCGGGTTGTCGCGTGGCGACCAGACGTGGACCATTCGCGGCCCGCTGCCCGATGACCGATTGCCGCGCCAAGGCGACGACGCGTTGCTTCTGGCGGCGATGCGCCGCCGCCTCGACGCGCGGGCGGCTTCGCTGCGCGTCCGAGCTGCCGAGCAGGAGCTCCGCAAGCAGTACCTCGACGCATTGCCGGACGTGACGGTCGGGTTCGAGCTCGAGCGCGCCGAGCAGCGGGCGTTGCCCGGTCGGAACGTGCTCGCCGACACGGCCCGGGCGTCCATCGCCGGTGGTCAACTCACCGCGCCGGATATTCAGTCGCGGGGCGAACGTCGCCTCGAGCGCAGCCAGATCATCGACGCTGTCCTGGGGCCGACGCTGGACATCACACTGCCCATCTGGCATCAGAATCAGGCGAGCATCGCCCGGGCGCGCATCGAAGCCCGGCAGCGGCGCAAGGAGTTCGAACATCTGCTCGACATGGTGGCACGCGACGTGTCGCAGGCGCTGATTTCCGCGCGCAGTGCCCGCGACTTGGTTGCCTTGATGCGTGACCAGTCGCTGCCACTTGCCGAGCAGAATGTGGAGGCGGCCCGCCGGGCCTACCGTGCCGGGCGGCAGGGCATCATCGCCCTGATCGACGCCCAGAAGGCACTCATCGCTCAACGCCGCCGCTACGTCGAGCTTCAGCGTGACTATGCTCTGGCCCTTGTGGAGTTGCGCCAGGCGGTCGGCGGCGCGCTCGATGCCACACCAATGCCGACATCCGCGCCCGCCCGCAGTGGAAAGTGAGAGAGCCATGACCCGTATGATGTTGACAGGACGGTTTGCGCTCGCCGCTGCCGCGTTGCTGGTGCCCGCGTTGGTCGGCTGCGACGCGACGACCCCACTTTCCCCCACCGGCGAGCTTGCCACGACGCTACAGACTTTCGTGACCGATTGGGTTCATCACCTGCTCGCGGCTTGGCTGCTGTGAGGCGCGCGCGGGCCTGGGGAGAATGACGCGTGCCATGAA
>JALSRY010000022.1 GCA_026984555.1 Phycisphaerae bacterium | reverse complement strand
CAGCCGGTGGACCTCCCCGCGTTCGAAAGATTCGCCGGCGCTATAATGTCGCGACCGCCGACGGGCGGGTACGATACGCACCGCGACACCCGCGAGCGAAGCCCGACCGAAACTTCTCCGGTTGTTGTGGGAATAATGAACGGGCAGCCGCGAATACCGATCCGACCTGTTGCAGCCAAGGCGCGGCCTGTCCACGACTCCGGCGCGAGCAAACTCGAAACTCAAGGGAGACGACACCATGAGGCACCCCACACCGAAACGTTTTTCCTGGTCATTGCTGGCCCTGGGCCTGTTCCTCGCGTGGCCGCAGCTCGGCCTGGCCGCCGGCAAGGTGCTCCGGGTGCGTTTCGACGGGCCGATGACGGAAAAGCCCGATGAGAGTGCGCAATTCTTCGCGATTCTCGGCGGAAACCAGGCCCGCTCGTTACGCGGCTACGTGAAAATGTTCGAAAAGGCGGCCGCCGACCCGGACATCCGCGGCCTGGCGATGATCATCGAGCAGCCCCAGATGGGTTTCGCGCAGTTGCAGGAAATCACGCAGGCGCTGCGCGAGTTTCGCAAGAGTGGCAAGAAAATCTACTGCTACATGGACTACGCCGCGAACGGCAGCTACGCCCTCGCTTGTGCCGCCGATTCGATCACGCTCGCTGAGAACAGTGAGCTGGGGATCGTCGGCCTGCACGCCGAGTTGTCGTATTACAAGAATCTGCTGGACAAAATCGGCGTCCAGGCCCAGTTGTTGCACTGCGGCGCGTACAAGAGTGCGCTCGAGCCGTTCACCCGCACGGGTCCCAGCAAGGAGGCTGCCGAGAACATCGACTGGCTGCTCGACGGCATTTACGAGGCGTGGATCAACATGATCGCCGAAGGGCGCCACCTCTCGCCGGAGAAGGTCAAGCAGCTCGTGGACAATGCCCCCGTGCCGGCCGCCGACGCCCTCAAGGCGGGCCTGGTGGACCACGTCGGTTCATTCGTGGACTTCAAGCAGTTGGTACACAAGGAGTTCGGCGCAGATGTGGAAATCGTCAAGAAGATCGGCGAAGACGAGGGGATGAAGATCGACTTCAACAACCCCTTCGCGTTCTTCCAGATGATCGGCGAGATGCTCCAGCCCAAGAATGAGCCACGCAAGCCCGGCATCGCCCTCATCTACATCGACGGGGGCATCGCGATGGGCAAGAGCCAGCAGAGCCCCTTCGGCGGATCGTCCAATGTGGGCAGCACCACGATCCGGGCCGCGTTCGAAAAAGCCCGCCTCGACGACGCCGTCAAGGCCGTCGTCGTCCGCGTCAACTCGCCCGGCGGCTCGGCTCTCGCCAGCGACATCATCTGGAAGGCCGCCCGCCGCTGCGCCAAGGAAAAACCCCTGATCGCAAGCATGAGCAATGTCGCCGGCAGCGGGGGCTACTACGTCTCGATCCCCGCGGATGTCATCTTCGCCGACGAAGCCACGATTACAGCCTCGATCGGCGTCGTGGGCGGCAAGTTCGTCTGGCACGACCTGATGGAAAACAAGCTCGGCATCACCACCGCCACGTTCGACCGCGGCAAACACGCCGGACTCTCCAGTATGAACCGCCCCTGGAACGACGAGGAACGCGCGTTCATCCGCAAGTACATGGTCCAGGTCTACGAACAGTTCAAGGGCCGCGTCATGGAATCACGCGGCGACCGGATCAAGGGCAAGCTCGACGACATGGCCGGGGGACGTGTCTTCACGGGCAAGCAGGCCCTCAAGCTCGGGCTGATCGACAAGCTCGGAACGCTCGAAGACGCCCTCGCCTACGCCGCCCAGAAGGCCGACCTCGGCGAGAAATACGAAGTGTACGTGCTGCCCAAGGCGAAAAACCCCTTCGAGGAGATCGTCGCGGCGATGACCGGCCAGGAACAGGAGGACGAGTGGGAGATGTCCGCCTCGCAACTCGTCACGTCGAACCCCCTGTTGCACACCGCCGCCCCGCTGCTCCAGCAACTCGCGCCCGATCGGGCCGCGCACGTCGCCCGCGCGCTGGAGAACCTCGTCATGCTCGGCCGCGAGCGCGTCGGCTGCTTCATGCCATTCGACTTGACGATCCGCTGACGCGAGCAAACACGCGGCGAACGATCCGCGAAAGGCTGCGCGACGACCATCCTGCCGGCGCTTGTCGCAACCCTCCCGCGACGGGCGCCGGCGTGTTGCGCGCCGCTGTCAGCCGATATGTGCGCGCAGCCAGGCGCGAAAGGCATCGTAGTCGGCCGGCAGGCGATCGTAAGATTCCGGCTTGCGTTCGAGCCCCCCGAGGCTGGGCGGTACCTCGGGCTCGACCCCCGTGGCCGCCCGGACTTCCTCCGGAAACTTGGCCGGGTGGGCCGTTTCGAGACACACGGCCAACGGCTCGTCCCCCCCGCCGACCTCCTCGTTCCAATACCGTTCCAGCCCCGCCCATCCGACGGCCCCGTGGGGTTCGAGCACGACCCCGTATCGCTCATGCGCCGCCCGAATCGTCGCCCGCGTCTGCTCGTCCGAAATGCTGACCGCGTAGAGATCGCGCCGCATCGCGTCGAGATCGGGCGGTTCGTGAATCCGCCCCGTTTCGTCCATCGCACCCCCGTACACGTCCACCAGCCGCGCCAGGTTCGACGGATGACCAACATTCATGGCGTTCGAGATGCAGACACGCGACGGCACGATCGGGGCGTATTGCCCCGTCTCCAGAAAACGCGGCACCTCATCGTTGGCATTCGTGGCGATGACGATCCGCTCGATCGGCAGGCCCATCCGCCCCGCGATCACCCCCCCCATCATGTCCCCGAAATTGCCCGACGGCACACAAAACACGATCCGCTGCCCCGCCGCGACATCAGCCAGGTTCACGTAGGCGTAGACGTAGTAAACCGACTGCGGCAACAAGCGACCGATGTTAATCGAATTGGCCGAAGTCAGCCGGATGCCACCGAGCTCGGGATCGGCGAACGCCCGCTTGACCATCGCCTGGCAATCGTCGAACTTGCCGTCGATGCCGATCGCCGCCACGTTGCCGCCGATCGTGGTCATCTGCCGCCGCTGACGATCGGAAACCTCGTCCGGCGGAAACAGCACCACGACTCGCACGCCCGCCACGCCGTGGTAGGCACACGCCACCGCGCTGCCCGTGTCGCCCGAAGTGGCCGTGAGGATCGTCAGCTCACCGGCCTGGTCACGCATCAGCCGCCCCATCCAGCGCGCCATCATCCGGGCGGCAAAATCCTTGAACGAAGCCGTCGGCCCGCGATCCAATCGCATGAGGTAACGCCGACCCGCAACACGTTCGAGCGGCACGTCGAAGTCGTAGGCATCACGACACATTGCCGCCAGGGTCGCATCGTCGAACACCCCCACCGTATACCGCCGCAAGACCGCCAGCGCCACCTCGTGATACGGACGCCCGCGCAGCTCAGCCAGTTCCGCCGGCTCCAGCGCCGGGTACCGCTCGGGCAGATACAACCCGCGGTCAACCGCCTGGCCCTGGAGCAGCGCGGCGTCGAGCGTCGCGCGGGGTGCCCGGCGGTTGGTGCTGCGGTAGTGGATCGGCTCGGCGCTGTTCGACGACTGGCTGGACAAGACGCATCCTCCGTTGCCCGACGCACACTCGCGCGGCCTGCGGCCGCGATCCTCGCGCGAATTGTATGCCGCCGCCCCCAACGCGCACAGTCGGACCACCGACAGCATAACCGCCGGACTCGAAAGCGCGGCGGCCACGAAACCGGTTGCGCGACGACAAACGCCCCCTCCGCCGTGTGGCGTGGCCGCGGCGGCGCGTCTAGAATCCCGGCGATGCTCGCTCGCGTTCACAGTATGGCGCTCGCCGGGATCGAGGCGCGGGTCTGTGAGGTCGAGGTTGACGTGACCGGGCGCGGTTTCGGATTCCCCACACTGGTCGGTTTGCCCGATTCCGCGGTCAAGGAAAGCCTCGACCGCATTCGCAGCGCGCTGACCAACTCCGGTTTTGCATCGCCGCGAACCAAGACCACCATCAACCTCGCGCCGGCGGATATTCGCAAAGAGGGGCCGGCGTTCGACCTGCCCATTGCCATCGGGATGCTGCTCGCCGACGAGCAGGTCCGCTGCGAAAACACCGACGACTACCTGCTCGCGGGGGAGCTCGCCCTCGACGGCCGCGTCCGCCCGATCAAGGGTGCTCTGTCGATGGCGCTGCGCGGCCGCGACCAGGGTTTTACCCGTCTGATCCTCCCGCGGGACAACGCCGCCGAGGCCGCGGTCGTCCGCGATGTCGAAGTGTTCGGCATCAGCAACCTGAGCGAAGCCGTCGGCCACCTGACCGGCGAGTTGCCGTTGGAACCCACGGTGGTCGATCTCGAAGCATTATTCGACACGGCCTCACGCTACGATGTGGATTTCGCCGACGTGCGCGGCCAAGAGCATGTCAAGCGCGCGCTGACAGTCGCCGCCGCCGGACGCCACAACGTGCTGCTGATCGGCCCGCCGGGAACCGGCAAGACCATGCTCGCCAAGCGGATTCCGACGATACTCCCGCCGCTGAACCTCGAAGAATCGTTGGAGACGACGCAGATTTACTCCGCCTCGGGCAAGCTCCCGCGCGACACGAGCCTGATCGCGACCCGCCCCGTCCGCCATCCCCACCACTCCATCAGCATCCCCGCCCTGGTCGGCGGCGGCACCATCCCCACCGCGGGAGAAGTCTCGCTGGCCCACCACGGCGTGTTGTTTCTCGACGAGTTTCCCGAGTTCACGCGCAACGTGCTCGAGTCGCTCCGGCAGGTGATGGAAGACGGAACCGTCACCATCGCCCGGGCGCACAGCGCCGTCGAGTTCCCCGCCGACTTCATGCTGATCGCCGCGATGAACCCCTGCCCCTGCGGGTACTTCACCGACCCGCGCCGGCCGTGCAAGTGCTCGGCGCCGCAGATCGACCGCTACCTCGCGCGGATCTCCGGCCCTCTGCTCGAACGCATCGACATCCACGTCGAAGTGCCCGCGGTTCCGATCGCGGCGCTGCGCGACATGCGCGCCGGCACCGACAGCGCCACCATGCGCAGCCAGGTACGCGCGGCGCTCGAACGCCAGCGACAACGCTTCGGCCCCAGGTCCACCACGACCAACGGCCGGATGTCGCCGCGAGAGCTGCGCAAGGTCGCCGTGATCGACGACGCCGGCGAACGGCTGCTGCGGCAGGCCGTCAGCGAGTTGGGGCTGAGCGCCCGGGCGCACGACAAGGTGCTCCGCGTCGCCCGCACGATCGCCGACCTCGCCGGCGCGGAAAACGTGCGCTCCGAACACATCTCCGAAGCGATTCAATACCGCCGGCTCGACCGCGCCCTCTGACCCGGCCTGCCCCGGCCGCGTGTCGGCGGCGGCGTGCCGATCCGGTGCACGCGAGCCCGCATCAACTATAATGAACCCACCGGGTGTTTCGGAAATGCGGCGACAGACGCAAGACCGCCAACACAGGGTCGCCTGGGCCGGCGGCCGTCACCGCGAACGACACGCGATGAGGCGAGGACGCCACGATGCCGATGCGCAACGACCTGATGAGGCTCCACTGGCTATGCTGGCTCCCCCTCGCCGTCGCCGCGCTGATCGCTGCCGCATTGCTCGGTGCGGGCCGAGGCACCGCGACCGGGCTGGAGCCGGTGACGGTGGGGCGTTGGCCCGCGGCGTTGCTCCTGTTGG
>JALSRY010000021.1 GCA_026984555.1 Phycisphaerae bacterium | reverse complement strand
TCCCCTTTCGCTCCGGAGGGGAAGAAGCCGGGGTCCAGGGGCAGAGCCCCTGGCGGGGTTTGGGGCGGAGCCCCAAGGGCCGCGTCAGCGGCCGTCGGCGGCGTGCCGCTTGCCGCGTTGGACTCTTCGCAGCCACTGGCTGCCGTAGCATCCATCGAACGAGACGCCGCGTCCTCCGCCGAACGAGGTGCCGCGTGGGCCATCGAACGAGGTATCGCAGCATCCATCGAACGGGATCCCGCGTCGGCCGTCGAACAAGGCGTCGCAGCAGGCGGCGTACACGTGCCGCGTGGCGACCACGCCGTCACCCTGGCCGCCGCCGTTGCCTGCGCAAAGCCAGCCGTTGCCGTTGGTTGCGCTCATGTAGTCGATCGTCTCGATCCGCCGACCGAGGGCGTCGTAGCGGAGCTCCAGCAGCAGCGCCCCGGCCTGCTGCCGCGGGCCGCTCGAGCCGGGAATCGAGAACGCCCGTCGAACGGCGACCGGCCGGTTCTCTTCGTCGTACTTCCCGGTCAGGCCGGTCGCGCGACCGCCGTACTCGCTCAGACCGGTGGTGCTAACGGGTTGTATCCGGTTCGAGGCATTTCACTGGCGACGCCAGCCATGTCGTCTCGCCATCAGCCTTTTTCAAGTACAACGTCGCTATGCCCTTGCGGACAACGAAGCCGCCAACTTCCCTCGCCGCTGCGTCCATGACCGAGACGCGCGGCTTTTCTTCTTCAAGCCGTACCCAGACGCGCAACACGCCGTTCTTGTCCAACAGCGCGAATTCTGGCCCGCGATCCCGGTGGTTACCGACAACAACGCGCGGCTCTCCACTTGCGCCGAAGAATGCCAACACCGCAGCCGCGCCAGTATCGTCGATCCTCCATGCCGCACGTTCTCGGCCCTGACTGTCGATGAGCGAGAAACTCTGCGCTGCGAGGTCCTGGTATTGAGTCCGCAAAGCCATCCATACCGTCACGCCGCACAACATGACCACCCCCACCGAGAGAATGCCCACCGCCCACGCGTAGCGGCGTCGCAGACACTGGACTTGCATCTCGCAGACAGTAACCCGCTCTTCTATTTGCATAGCTCAGCCCTTCCACATGACTTGGCTCACGAGCGCGATACTGCATCGCACTACGAGAACACGTGTCGACCTATCCGACAGTCGCGCTGCTTCGGATAACTGCTGATCGGACCACCAGCAGTACGCGCGCCCGGTCATTCCCTCCCCTTAGTGTCATCACTGTTCGAGCCAGGGTCCCGCCGTGGACAATCGCCGGAATCCCCACTATTATCCGAAGAATCATCCGCGTACTCTTTTAGTAGTTCGGCCAAGGCTTCCAGGTCTTCGTCTCCGGTGCCATCCCCATCGCAGTCAGATGGCGGTACCACGTCTTCCGGCCATGCCCAGCGTGGGAGTGGACGCCCAGGGACACCACCAAGCGGAGAACACAAATACGCCTCATCCTGGAAAGCGTCCATTAGTGCCTCTCCAGTTAACCTGCCTGGCGTCATGATACCCCAGATTGCCAGCTGAATCAACACTCCCGCATCTATCCACGCTCGCTGTCTAACCCTTCCATATAACTTGCCATACGGCCCGATGCCACGTGGGCTCACTTGCACACCTACTTCCGCACCGACTTCTCCTTCCGTTCGGGTGCCGTAGATCGGTGGCTTGGTTGGTTGCGATGCCGGTGCCGGGAATCCCCCATTATACGGTCCGTTATCTTTAACCGTGCTACCACTGGGGACATTGACTCTCTGCCCTGGTCCCACGTTGATCACCGTCCCACCAGGCGTTATCACGGTCGCCGGTCCGGTGACGGTAATGGTGGCCCCACCACCACTGTTCTCCCCATCCTCGCCGTGCGGGTCCAACCCCCACAAATCCACCAGCCGCGTCGGCATCGAGGCCACGTACTGGTACAGGTTCACGCCGTCCACGTACCCCAGCGGGTCGCGCTGCAGCCAGCGGCCCAGGCGCGGCGAGTAGCTGCGGAACAGGAAATCGTACAGCCCCACGCCGGCGTCGTAGCGCTGGGACGTCCCCAAAAACGGGTTGCCGAAGCGGAGCGTAGGGACCAAAATCGTTCGTCGATCGTGGCCCGGCTGGAGACGGTTTCCCACCTTCGTCGCCGATGCCAAGGGCCTTGCGCAGGATCAGGCGGTGCACTTCCTGAAGAACCCGATCCCGTTCAGGCCCAGGTCGATAGTCGCCTTTCGGCCGGAACGGGTCCACCAGGATCTCGTAGCGCAAAGTGCCGTCAACGAACACGCGATAATCCGCCAAACCCGTAGGTGGAAAGTCCCGATTCCGGCTGGCCACCAGTATATGCACGTTGCCGCTGGCAAGTGCGCCTACTATCGGCATATCAGCGAAGGCCGACCACCTCAGAATCTGTATGAGCAGCGCCGTCTCGGCCAGCTCATTCTCAGACATGTCGTCCGCCCGCGTCGCCCTCTGCCGCGACGTAAACGCGGCCCGGTACAACTCGATATCACTTTTCGCCCGCAGTCGTTCGGCTGCCATGCGAAGAGGCGTCTCCCATGCGCTGACCTCCCTGCACAGATCGTCCTGCGCCTCGTCGAGCAGATGGTGTGCGCTTATCCCGGGCGCATAGATCACCACGCCGAACCCCTGGCACACGATCCTGTCCACAAGAAACGGCTCCTCACCGCCGATCATGCCAAATCTCAGCCTGCGTACCGTCGGGGGGAGAACAGCAACATCCATAGTAGTGCCGCGGATGTACAGGGCTACCGCCACCCACGTAGGCTTTTGCGCAACATGCTTAAGGGCGTTCACAGCATCTGCTGTCAATTGTATCTCGTGGTATACTGGTGGTGCCGCGTCGATGTCCCGCAGAGTGTTGCGCACCATGTCTACAAGGTCATTTGCCGCAATAGCTGCCGGATGGGCAGCCAAGGCAAGCGCCGCAATCAGCATGGCAGGCCCAGTGCCTGCCCGTACTAGCGTCCGCGCCCCACGAGCTTGACGGCCTACATCAGCGTGTACCGCCCTGGTTACTCTCGACGACCCCACTCGCCTTCGAATCGTATACCATGCATTCTGCATCGTAGAATACAAGTAGTCGCGGCAATCACGCGTCATGGTGTAACCTCCTTGGGTTCGCCACGCTTCGGTGGCGGGTCGAGCCATTCAGGGCCGAACGGCACGCCCCGATGCAGCCTGGCCTTTCGGCCCTCAAGCAAGGACTCTACGTTTATCTTAAAAAGCTGGGCCTTAATCCGCCTATCGATGAAATCCAGTATCGCCCCTGCCGTCTCGAAGATCTTCCGCATCATTTCCTGGACTGGGTTGGGCAGGCCACCGATCAGATGATCTTGCGTAAGACCCAGGAGCTCGCGCAGGGCGCGCTCGTACTGCTCCATCACTACCAGGTCGTTGATATCCGCCCCTTGCAGTCCCAGCAGAAACCGCAACGATGCTGCCAATGCCGCGAGGCGCTTCTTGAGCTTGTTTATCCGCTTGGCAGCCTCGTCGCCATCAGGCAGATCGTCAAGCGCCTTGAGCGCCTTCTCAATCAGAGCCAATGCCTTGCGCAGATCATCTTCTTGCAATCGCAACAACTGCGCGATGTACCGCAACAGGTTGATCCGTAAATTGCGGATATCTTCATCCGTCAAGTCCCAGTCTGGCTGCCCACGATTCAACTTGTGTTGCTTGGCAATATCCCGATACGCCTTCAGCAGACGCTTCAGGCGTTTCCCGGCGTCCGTACACAGCCCCCACAAATCCACGAACCGCGTCGGCATCGACGCCACGTACTGGTACAGGTTCACGCCGTCCACGTACCCCAGCGGGTCCCGCTGCAGCCAGCGGCCCAGCCGCGGTGAATAGCTGCGGAACAGGAAGTGGTACAGCCCCACGCCAGCGTCATAGCGCTGGGCCGTCCACAAGAACGGGTTGCCGAAGTGGCTCGCGGAGAGCCGGCCGCCGGGTTCACCGGTGTTCGCGTCGCCCAGAGGCTCGCCGGTGGCCGGGTCGGTCTGTTCGACGACCGTCTTGCCGTAGGGGTCATAAGTATAACGCTCGACGATACGTGCCGCGCCGGGCGGGTTCGTCGCGCCCGGCTCGCCCTTTGACACATCGCCTCTCCACGTTGTGACCGAAATCGCCCAGCGACCATCCGCCTCCGACGGGCGCCGTACGTCACGGGTTCGCGTCAGGTTGCCCGCCGGATCGTCCGGAACCGCCACCGGCGACTCCCGCGCGCTAACGTCGGGGTCGATGGTCTCGTGCTCTTTCAGGCCGTTGGGCACGCGCGTCTGCGTGGTTGCCGCCGGCGTCTGTCCGATCACTTCGATGAACACGTTCCAGTTTCCGCGGTAGCCGAGGCCCAGACCCGCCGCATCGATCCGCGAATCCTGCACAGCGGCCAGATCGTCATTGGCCAAGGGCGTATCGGTCGCGCGTTCTGGGCCCCTTGCCTTCGCCCGGCAGCCCGACGGCTACTTGTCCCCACCGTCGTGTGAGACGCGGGAGAGGATTAATGCTTCCACAGAAGCCGTCAGCAACCTGTAAGCGTTAACATAACATTGGGCTGCCAACGTTCTCAGCCGGCGCGGCGTTATGCGCGCGCGATTCTTGGCGGTCGCATCTAACTCAGCGAAGAACGCCATAAAGGCCGCCGTCGACCGCGCAATGGATTCGACGATCATGTCACTTCGCGATCGACCAGAAAACCCAACCAAGTACTCTTCACCATAGTTCACCAACTCGTTTTGCAGCGGCGACGGAATCTCCCTGCTGGCGAATGCCCCGAGGTCCTCCAAGAGGAAGAAGGTCGCGCCAGTCCTTGGAAAGTATAAGCCCGTCTTCTCCCCAACTGCCAGAAGCAGACTATGCGCTGCGTTCTCAAGGACGGACGAAGGGTCTCTTCCTGCCCCAAATACGCCGAGGATCCCAGCCCACAGTTCGCCTATGGCTTCTCCAAAAAAGCCCCAAAAGCCAACGACAGCGTTGACTTCCTCCGACGGACAAGCTTCTGCCGTCAGCTTGGCCCGTAGGCACTCGACACTAGGTGCGAGAACCGGGCTAAGCTGGTAGTTTGGTTCTCGCCCCAACCTGCGAATAAGCTCGAACTGCTCCGATGGGCTTAGCATGTGTGTTCCTCACAGCGCAGCACTTGTGCACGGTTTAGTCCCACCGCCGGTGTTCCTAACCGAAGCCCTGGTACTTGTGGTTAGCCGGCGCCCCTCATATGGACGCCACCAACCGCATGTGACGCAAGGTACCCTCTGAATCATACCATCAACACCCCCGGCGCCCCAACACCTACGCCGCCACCACCGAGCACCCCGAGCAACCACTCAAGGATACCTACGCCCACCCCAGGACCGGGCAGTGGTACGACGAATATCATCGGCTCGTCGATCCCCGGTTGCGGGCGCGGGTATGGGTAACGAGGATACGGCGGACACGGTGATGGCGCAACGCGCGGAACAGAATTGACTTTTGGCAACCGCTTCCACCTCTTCATCAGTTCCGAGTAGTGTTTGTGGTGTGGAGCCTCGGGATAGAAGCGCTTGCAGTTCCACTGATCCCATTTGTTTAATAGATCCTTGAGCTTGTTCAAACGATTGTTCATCTTCTTCTGGTGGCCCTCGTCAATCTTCCCACCAGGATAGTTATGGTGTTTAGGGTCTGGGTCAATG
>JALSRY010000020.1 GCA_026984555.1 Phycisphaerae bacterium | reverse complement strand
CTCGACGGTTTTCCAGCGCAGGACCTCGCGGGCGGTGGCGCCTTCGCCGCCGCCGAGGATGAGGACGCGGCGGGGCTGGCCGTGCAGGAGCATGGCGGGGTGGACGAGGGGTTCGTGGTAGAGATGTTCGTCGCCGGTGCAGGACTGCCACTTTCCGTCGAGGACGAGGGCTTTTCCGTATGCGCCGGTTTCGACGATGTACATTTCCTGAAAGGCGGTGTGTTTGTACGCCAGGGTTCGCGCTACGCCGTGGGAGTAGATGTCCCACGGTGTGATGTATTCGTGAATCCAGACATCAGCACGTAGTTGGCTACCGGCCATGCGTTGGTCTCCAGACTAGCGTGGCGCCGGCGGGAGGCCGGCCATCGCGGATGCAAAGGTGACGAAGCGGTACGGGCAACCGCACGGTTGCCGGGGGCTGGACCGGCGTTCGGTGGTGCGGTTGCCGCGGGTGTTTCTTATCACGCGTTGGGCTCGTGCCCGGGGCGCTGCATGGTCGGTCTGAGTGCGTGACCGGGGTTGCGCCGGGTTCGGGCTGGCCGCGATTCGGATCAAGCGACCGGCTCGGCGAGCGCTATGGGCTCGACTTCGAGCCGGGGGGCGTCGTCGGGGTCGCAACAGGCTTCGGGGCCGCGGACGAGCTTGGTCAGCGAGTGTCGGGAAGCCTGGAACCGTTCGAGCAGGAAATTGCACGCTTTCTGGGGGTTCGCCCGGTTGCCGCAGGTGAACACATCGGCGGCGGCGTAACCGTATTCGGGCCAAGTGTGTATGGAAATATGCGACTCGGCGAGCAACCCGAGCGCGGTCACGCCCTGAGGCGTGAACTGGTGGGAGACCTCTCCCATGAGGGTTGCCAGCCCGTACTCGGTTGCTTCGCGGATGGCCTGCGTGACGAACTGTTCATCGTTGAGCAGCTCGGCGGGGCAGCCGTACATTTCCAGGATGCAGTGGGTACCGATGTTCGCCAAGGGTCCATACTCCGTAAGCCGGGCCGCGCCCGACGTCGCCAGAACCTCAGATTACGAAGCACCCCCGCCGACCCCAACGCCAGCCGGCGGAACGGAACCGGGCTTTATAACACAAACCCTGCGTGGGGAAAAGCCCGCGCGCGGACAAATCCGAGGCGAACCTTGCGGAAAGCCGCCAGCCGGGGGCACGCCGGGAACCAGCGGACGCGGGTGGTCCGTATATACCACGGGACGGGACGGCGCGGACTAGCCCCGAAGATGGGCGGCGTAGGCGTCGTGGTCGAAGCCCACGAGGAGCACGTCACCGGCGAGGATCGTCGGGGCCCGCAGGTTGCCGGTGGGGCCGAGCATGTGTTTGAGCAGGGCTTGTTGATCGGGCGGCGCGGCGCGCATATCGAAGGTGACGACTTTCCGGCCGCGGGCGACGATCACCTTGGCCGCCTTGTCGGCCAACGCCAGTGCCTGATCGGCGCCCAGGCGCGTTTTCCGGGCATCGACCGTTTCCGCGACGCCCACGTTGTTATCCGCAAGGAACCCCTGCGCTTTGCCGCAAGACGTTCACCCCTTGCGGAAGTAGTACCAGTTGATTTTCGCGGCCATCGGTGCTCTCCATCATCACGAACCCGGCGCAGTATACACGGAAGGGTCGGCGGAGGCGCAGGGGGGGCAGCGAGCGCTGTCCGGGTTCGGCCCGTCGGCGACGGACGACACGCAGGGGGCTACGCATCGGTGTCGGCACGGCGCGGCGTCGCGCGACGATACGGGACGGCGGATCGCAACCGGCGGGCTGGTTTCGTAGAATGGTCGCATGAACCCGACAAGCACCAATCAGGATACTGCGCGAGAAAAGCAGCGGCTGGCGTTCACCCTCAACGATCGGGCGGTTTCGGTCGATGTCGATCCCGAACGGGCGTTGCTCGACGTGCTCCGCGAGGATTTCGGCATCATTTCCCCGAAGAACGGTTGCGCGCCGCAGGCGGCCTGCGGCTGTTGTACGGTGCTCGTCGACGGTGAGCCGCGGCTCTCGTGCGCGACCAAGGCGGTCAAGGTCGCGGGGCGAAGCGTCACGACGGCGGAAGGGCTCTCGCCGGAGCTGCGCGACCAGATCGCGACCGCGTTCGTCCGCACGGGCGGGGTGCAGTGCGGTTTCTGCATTCCCGGGATCGCGGTCCGGGCGGCGGCCCTGACGGAAAGGGAACCCGAACCGTCGCGGGACCGGATCGCGCGGGCGCTGCGGCCCCATCTTTGTCGCTGCACGGGCTACAAGAGAATCATCGACGCGGTCGAGCTGCTGGCGCGGTTGCGGCGGGGCGAGGCGGCGCCCGAGCAGGGGGCGCCGGGAATCGGCGGTCGGCTCGACCGGTACCGCGGGCGTGAACTCGTGCTCGGAGACTTTCGCTACGTGGACGACATCCGCATCGACGGGATGCTGTTCGCGGCGCCGCGGCTGAGCGACCACCCGCGCGCGCTGGTGAAATCCATCGACCCGGCGCCGGCGTTGGCGCTGGCGGGTGTCGAGCGCGTCATCACCGCCGCAGACGTGCCCGGCGAGCGTTTCGTGGGGCTGATCCAGCGTGACTGGCCGGTTTTCGTGGCGGTCGGTGAGGAAACGCGATGCGTGGGCGACATGCTCGCGCTGGTGGTCGCCGACGACCAGCAGACCGCCCGGCGCGCGGCGGAGCGCATCGCGGTCGAGTACGAGGTCCGCGAGCCGGTCACGTCGCCCGAAGAAGCGTTGCGACCGGGGGCTCCGAAGGTCCACGCGGGGGGCAACCTGTTGTCGCGGTCGGCGATTCGGAGGGGAGATGTGGTCGAGGCGCTGAAGGCTTCCGCGCACGTGGTCGCGGGCACCTACACGACGCAGCGCATCGAGCACATGTTCCTGGAGCCCGAGTCGTGTATTGCAGTGCCGTTGCGCGAGGCGGCGCGGTCGCCAGAGGAAGGCGGCGACTCGTCGGCTTCCCGGTGTTCAGCGGGAAGCGCGGGGGAGGAAGGCGGTGTCGCCGCGCTGCGTGTACTGTCACAGGGGCAGGGGGTGTTCGACGATCGCCGACAGATCGCGTCGGTGCTCGGGTGGGACGAACGGCGGGTGTTCGTCGAGCTGGTTTCCAACGGGGGGGCGTTCGGTGGGAAGGAAGACCTGAGCATACAGGCGCAGACGGCGTTGGCGGCGGTGTTATGCGGTCGGCCGGTCAAGTGCACGTTGACGCGGGGCGAGAGTTTTCGGGTGCATCCGAAACGTCACCCGATCAAGATCGACATCAAGCTGGGTTGCGACGGCGACGGCCGGCTGACGGGGTTGTGGGCGCGGATGGTTGGCGACAAGGGGGCTTACGCCTCGGTGGGGGCGAAGGTTCTGGAGCGAGCGGCGGGCCATGCTACGGGGCCATATCGGGTGCCCGCGGTGGATATCGAATCGCTCGCGGTGTACACGAACAATCCCCCGTGCGGGGCGATGCGCGGTTTCGGAGCGAACCAGGCGGCGTTTGCCGTCGAGCGTTGTCTGGACCGGCTGGCGGCGGCGGTGGGCATCGACGGCTGGGAGATCCGCTGGCGCAACGCGCTCGAGGAAGGAGATCGTTTCTGTACGGGCCAGAAGCTCGACAAGCCGTTCGGACTCAAGCAGACGCTGCGGGCGGTGCGTGAGGCTTATCGCGGCGCGCGTTTTGCGGGGATTGCGTGCGGCGTGAAGAACGTGGGCATCGGCAACGGCATGCCGGATGTGGGCAAGGCGGTGCTGCGGGTCGAGCGTGCGGACCGGGTTTCGATCCGCACGGGATTCACCGAGATGGGGCAGGGGTTTTTCACGATCTGCATCCAGACGGCGTGCCAGGAGACGGGTTTGCCGGCGGCTTTGTTCGCGCCGACGACCGACACATCGGTCGATGCGGACTGCGGGCAGACGACGGCGAGCCGGGCGACGGTGCTGGGGGGGTTGGCGGTGATGCACGCGGCTCGCAAGCTGCGCGCGGAGCTCGACGCCGGGCGGACGCTGGCCGATCTGGTAGGACGTGAGTTTCGGGGGGAGTATGCGTGTACGTACACGTCGCCGCTCGGGGCGGATGTGCCCGATCCGAAGACACACCTGACCTACGGTTTCGCTACGCAGGTCGTGATCCTGGACGAAGCGGGCCGGCTCGCGAGGGTGGTGGCGGCGCACGACGTGGGGCGGGTGATGAACCCGACGTTGCTGGCGGGGCAGATCGAGGGGGCGGTTCACATGGGTCTGGGGTATGCGCTCAGCGAAGAGTTCGTCGTCGAGGGAGGGCGTATCCGGAGCGACAAGGTGAAACATCTTCACGTTCTGCGCGCGCACCAGATGCCCGAGATCGAGACGATCTTCATCGAGCAGCCGGACCCGGAGACACCGTATGGGGCTCGGGGGGTCGGAGAAATCGGCCTGGTGCCGACGGCGCCGGCGGTTGCCGGAGCGTTGGAGGCCTACGACGGTGTTCACCGCACGAGCCTGCCGATGAAGGACAGCGCCGCGGCCCGGGCGATTCTGGGTCGTCGCGGGTAGTATCGGCGGGGGGGGTGAGCGAGGCGACAGGCCGGTCGCACATTTCGCGTTCTCGCGGGCGTCTGGTCCGCGTCATGTCTGTTTGTGGGGGGGCCGATGCGGTCGTGACAGATGAGAGCAGGTCCGCGCGCGGTCGGGGGCGTGGTGCGGGTAGGGATTTTCCCTAGGACATTTGCCAATTGTGGACTTCCGCATCTTGAAGTACCAAAGGCGTCGCAGGGCCACGATCAGATCCGAGGACAAACGCGGCAGAGGCTTTCGTGGACGGAAGACGTTGCTATCGCAGACCTGTGAGTACGCATTGAAGGCCGCGACGTACATCGCGCGGCATGGGGGCGACGAGCCGGTGTCGGCCCGCGACATCGCGGCGGGAGCCGGGATTCCGCAGGGCTATTTGCAGAAGCTGTTGTCGGAGATGGTGCGGGCGGGCGTGTTGCGGAGCAGTCGCGGTATTGGGGGCGGGTTTCGGCTCAGCAGGCCGGCGGACGAGGTGTTGCTCAAAGAGGTGATCGCGCCGTTCGACGATGCGAAGCAGCGTTTGCGGTGCCCGTTCGGGAGTTCCGACTGCGAGCCGGGCGGTTTGTGTGCTGTTCACGAGCGGTGGGGCGACCTGATCGAGTCGTTCACGGAATTCCTGGAGACGACGACGCTGGCGGACCTGGCGGCGGACCGGGACGAGGGATCGGCCGGGGGCGAGGCGGACGGGACGCACCGGGTGGCGTGGGACGGGGCGCGCCCCCGCGGTCATACAGGAGATCGAGAGGATGCGAGGGAATCCTGAGTGGGTTGGGCGAAGGGGGCGAGTCGGCCGGTCTCGGCCGCGGATCGCCGTGGGCGCGGTGGCGCTCGCGGTGATGGTCGTCGCGGTTTCGCCGGCGCAGGAGGCGGCGGACTTTTTCCGGCAGAACTGCCAGAGTTGTCACACGATCGGGGGCGGACGACTGGTTGGCCCGGACCTGAAGAACGTCACGCAACGCAAGGACCGCGACTGGCTGATTACGTTCATTACGAATCCGCAAGCCGCGATCAACCGCGGCGATCCGTACGCGTTGCGGTTGCGTGAGGAGGCGCGGGGGGTGGTGATGCCGACGGTTCCGGGGATCACGCGGGACCGGGCGCGGGCGTTGCTGGACCTGATCGAGGCCGAATCGAAGCTCGAAAAGTCGCACTTTGCCGGGGCGCAGATCAGCGACCGCCCGTTCA
>JALSRY010000019.1 GCA_026984555.1 Phycisphaerae bacterium | reverse complement strand
CCAGGGCCGCCGTCGCGTATTTTTCTGCGCCTCCCCCCTCCGCACGACTCCCGCGCGGCGCTACACGCCACCGGCGCTGCTTCTTGTTCCCAGGCAGGTCGCCCCGTCGCGACGGCGCTTTCGTGCGTCGCGCGTCCACCGAGCACACGCGAAACCGCGGCTGGAGCGGGGCGGAAGGGGGGTCAGTTGTGGCTCAGGCGGGCGCGAATCATCGCGGCGCGCGCCAAGCTGCGCTGCTCGCCATTGAGCCGCTGCCCCTGGAGACATTGGAGGTGGGCCGGCTGGGTCTGGAGGAACAGTTCGTTGATGGTGTGCAAGTCGATGTTCTTGAGCCGTCCGACATGGAGTCCGAGCCGGACGTGCGAGAGATTCTGCATCGCCTCGTTCGAGCTCATCAGTCGCGCGCTCTGAAGCGTCCCCATCGCGCGGAACAGCTTGTCATCGAGCGCGTGCAGCCGCTTTTCGAGTAGTGCCTGCCGGGCGGCCTGCTCGTACTCCACGATCTGCGGAATCACCAGGTGGTGAAAGTCGTCGATGATGTCGCGTTCGTCCCGCCCGAGCGTGATCTGGTTCGAGATCTGGAAAAAGTCGCCCAGGGCCTCCGTTCCTTCCCCGAACAACCCCCGCACCGCGAGCTTCATGTCGCGCGCGGCCTGCCCGACCCGTTCGAGCTCGTTTGTCAGCCGCAACGCCGGCAGGTGGAGCATGACCGATACGCGGATCCCCGTCCCCACGTTCGTCGGGCACGCCGTCAGGTAGCCGAAGCGCGGGTGAAACGCGTAATCGAGGTGTTCCTCGATCGCGTCGTCGATCGCGTCGATCTGTTCCCACGCTTCCTCGAGCTGCAACCCGCTGCGCATCACCTGGATGCGCAGGTGATCCTCCTCGTTGATCATCAGCGAAGATGCTTCCGACGGCGCGAAGAGCACCTTGCGCACGCCGACACCCTCGGCATGCTGCCGGCTGATGAGCTGCCGCTCGACGAGCAGGTTCCGCTCCAACTCTCCCACCTCGTCCACGTTGATGTGGACGAATCCGCGCAGCAACGCGGCCTTGTCCGCGGCCGCTTCGATCGTCTCCGCGATCTCGCGGCGCATCTCGTCGTCGGCCTGCGAGAGAAAATGGAAACCCGCGATGTTGCGCGCCAGCCGAATCCGCGTCGAGATGACGATATCGTGCAGCGGACCCTCTCCGCGCAACCACTCGCTGGCGTGTCGGGCGAGTTCGTCGATCGGCGCACTCATGACTCGTCCATCTCGCGAATGCGATCCCGCAACTCCGCCGCCCGCTCGTAATCCTCTCCCGCCACGGCATCGCGGAGTTGCCGTTTCAGCCGCCAGATCTCCTGTTCCGTCGTTCGCTTGATGCCCAACGATCGCGGCGTCTTGCCGATATGACGCGTCGCGCCGTCGTGAGCCCGCTCGATCAGCGGCCGCAACGCCTCCGCGAACACGTCGTAATCCTTCGGGCAACCCAGCAACCCCTGGTTGCGAAACTCCACGTAGCTGATGCCGCAATCTTCGCAAACCAGATCCGTATCGGCCGGCGACGCCGCCTTCGCGGTCGCAATGAAGTTCTCGATGAACTCCGCGCTGAAGTTCGGCTTCTGAATCTGGATCAACCCTTCCTCGACCGCGCAACGCTCGCAAAGGTGCCGCTCGGTCTTCTCGCCCTCGCGCGTGATGTTCGTGAGGTGAAACGTCGCCTGGACCTTCTTGCAGCGCTCACACAAGCCCATCTTGGGACACTCCCTGTCTGCTCGCCGCCCGGGTCCGGGCGCACGCCCAGACGCCCGCTGTTCGGCGTCCTCCGCCCGGCCCGAAACCCGCCGATGCGGAAAACGCCACGATGGATGCTAGAATCACCGAAACAGGCCGTCAAGCAGATCGCGAGCGCACCGTGCCGCCGCCGGCCGCTGCCGGGCGGAGAACAAGCCACCCCGACCGGCGGTGCGCCCATCTCCCGATCGGTTCCGGCCCACCCGTTTCCGAACCACCCCCGGACCCGCCGCAAAGCCGGCCCCGGTTTGACCCCGGTTGATCGCACTCCGTAGAATGCGATGAAGGCTTGTGTCGGCCAGGCGTGAAGGAACGGAAAGCATGCTCAACCGCTGGATTGGGATTCTTGCGTTTCTCGGCATGGTCACCGTCAACACGTTCCTGCTGACCCGAGACGTCTTGCCCACGTGGCTCGCTGGTGATCCGCCCCGATCCTGCGCGCTGCAACTATCCGAAGGGCAAAGTTTTACAGAGCAGGTCGGCATCTTCGACGCCGAGGGCCGGCGCGTCGGCTACGCCTGGTCACTGTGCGACCGTGACCTCGACCTGACCACGATTCGCAACTACACGTATCTTTACCCCCTTCGGCTGCCGCAAGACATCTCCACGCCCGCCTTGCGCATGGACATGGTCTTGCGCTACCGCCGCGATCACCGCCCGGACCAGCTCCAGGTTCGCGTGCTGGGGTTGGGAATCCCGATTTCTCTGGAGGGCGAGTTCTACCCCCCCGACGATTTCGGTTGCGAGTGGCAGGTGGGCGACCAGCGGGGCAAGTTCGTCCTGCCGGCCCACCGACTTCGCGCGCTGGGCGATGTGCTCCGGCCGTTCGAGAGCCTGGCGGACCTGCGCGTGGGCCAAAGCTGGCACATGGAGACGATCAATCCTCTGGCCGGGCTTCTGCCCGGGTGGGGGGCTGAGAACATGATGACCAGCCAGACGCTCGTGCGGGTCGTCGCGCGGGAGCCGATCGACTTTTCCGGGCAGCGCGTCGATGCTTTCGTCGTCGAGACCCAGACCACCCGCGCGTGGGTGGCCGACAACGGTCGCGTCCTCCGCCAGGAGATCGAACTGCCCCTGTTCGGGCGCCTCGTGCTCGTCAGCGAGCCCTACGACAACGAGACCCGCGTGGCCGTCTTGCAGAACATGATCGGACACTGAACCGCCACGGCGCGAACCACAGGGAACCCGAGGACGACGGTGCATCAATCGCAGCCACAACCCGCATCCACGCAGCCGCCCGCCGCCCAAGCTCCCGCCCCCTGCGTCGAGCTCACCGGCGTCTCCAAGAGCTTCGGCGACAAGCACGCCGTCGTCGACCTCACGTTGACCTTGATGCCCGGCGAGGTCTTCGCCTTCCTCGGCCCGAACGGCGCCGGAAAAACCACCACGCTCAAGACCACCACCGGCCTGTTGCGACCCGACCGCGGCACGGTCCGCGTCTGCGGCGAAAACATGCTCCGCAACGGCCGCGCCGCCAAGCAACACATCGCCTACGTCCCCGACCAGCCCTTCCTCTACGACAAACTCACCGGCCGCGAGTTCATCACGTTCACGGGCGATGTCTACGGCGTCCCCCGGGCCACCGTCGCCCGCCGCCTCGCGCGCCTCGACGAACGGCTCGATCTGGAGGGATTCCTCGACCAGATCGCCGAGTCGTACAGCCACGGGATGAAACAGAAGACCGCGCTTGCTGCCGCCCTGATCCACGCCCCCCGGCTGCTCGTCGTCGATGAGCCGATCGTCGGGCTCGACCCGCGCACGATCCGGGCCCTGAAAGTGCTCTTCCGCGACATCGCCCAGGCCGGCGGAACCGTCTTCATGAGCACCCACACCCTCGACGTCGCCGAAGCCGTCGCCGACCGCATCGGGATCATCAACCACGGCCACCTCATCACCGTCGGCACCATGGACGAGCTGCGCAGCCACTACGCCGCCGGCGGGCGACTGGAAGATATCTTCCTCACCCTCACCGACGGCCACGAGGAGCACGATGTCTGAGCCAGCCGCAAACGCCCGCGGGGTCGCCCGCGGAGCCCGCCTCCTGGCCGGTTGTCGCCTGAGGCAACTTCGCAACGTGGTCGACCAGCATCTGCGCGAGGCCCCCGGCCGGACCTTCCTCGTACTCTCCCTGCTCGTGCTCATCTGGGTCTCGCTCTATTTCCTCCTGCGCGAGGTGCTGCAACACATCGAAAGCTGGGGACTCGTCGGCGTCGTCGCCGACCAACACCTGTTCGTCCAGTTCTTCGTCGTGCTCGCGATCATGCTCGCGTTTTCCAATGCCATCCTCACCTTCGGCAGCCTCTACGGCCGCGACGAACCCGGCTTCCTGCTCTCCATGCCCCTGCCCGCCCGGCAAGTCGTCGCCGTCAAGTGGATCGAGGGAATCGTGCTCTCGAGCTGGTCCTTCCTCCTCCTGGGCATCCCCCTCATGCTCGCGATCTCTCGTAATTCCCCCGTCGAGTGGTACTACTATCCCCTCTTCTTCGCCCACTTCGCCGGCTTCGTCATCATCCCCGCGTGCGTCGGCCTGCTCGCCGCGTGGGTCGTGGCGATGTGGGCGCCTCGCCGGCCGATCATGGTGGCCATCGCCACCGGCGTCCTCCTGCTGCTCGGCGTGATCTACTGGCTCTCCAGCATCTCCGAATCCGCCCTCAAGAGCGAACAGTGGCTTCGCGTGGTGTTTCGGCAGATGGGAATCATCAAGCAACCATTCCTTCCCAGCACCTGGACCGCCAAGGGAATCGTTGCCGCCATCCAGCGAGACATCGGCGAAAGCCTCTTTTACCTGGCGGTCGTCGCCGGCAACGGCCTGTTCCTCTCCTGGCTGACGGTCAACGTGCTCGGCATCACCTGGTCCGAAGCCTTCAGCCGCGCCCAGCGCGGACGCTACCACCAGCGCATCCGTCGCGGTTGGTGCACCGCCATCACCTGTTGGGCGTTGTTCTTCTACCTGCCCGGCAAGCTGCGGCGGGTCATGCTCAAGGACTTGCGCAGTTTCGCCCGCGACGCGCGGCAATGGAGCCAGATGGCCATCATGTTCGGCCTGCTCGTTATCTACGTGCTCAACCTCCGCCGCTTGCCCGTCGATCTCGACCGCCCCCAGATCAAGGGTTTGATCGCCTTCTTGAACCTCACCACCGTCAGCCTGATCCTCGCCACGTTCACCAGCCGATTCGTCTATCCCCTGCTCTCCCTCGAAGGCCAGCAACTCTGGCTGGTCGGACTGCTGCCGGTCCGCCGCGCGACTCTGCTGCTGATCAAGTTCCTGTTCGCCGTCACCGTCACGAGCCTATCGGCGGCGGTGGTCATGGGGCTGGCCGCCGGCGTACTCAACATGCCCGCTGCCTTCGCCGCCCTCAACATCGCCGTCAGCGTCGGGATCTGTGTCGGACTCGCCGGCCTCTCCATCGGTCTCGGCGCCCGCTTCCCCGTCCTGACCAACCGCAACCCCGCCCGGATCGCCTCGGGTTTCGGTGGTACGCTGAACCTGATCGCGAGTATGCTGTTCGTCGGTGCGGAAATGGCGGGCATGGCCGTGCTCACGTTCCACGAAATGAGCCGCAACGTCGTGTTCACCGGCCAGCTTTCCCAGGGCGGAAAATGGACCCTCGCCGCCTTGCTCGCCGGCAGCGGCCTCGTGGCGGCCGGCTCGCTCTGGATCGGCATCCGCCATTTCCAACGACTGGAAGCCTGACATGACCACCACCAGGGTTGCTCCACCGACACCCCCCAGCGACACCTCGCCTCCGCAGCCCTCGGCTCCCGGCCCAAACCCCCGGACCGCCCGCGCGCCCGTCTTCGCCGCTGTCGCGCTGACGATCGCCCTGGCTGCGCTCTACGGGCGTACACTCTTCCCCGGCGTGGGCAAGGGCGACTCCGCCGAACTCCAATACATGTGCCCGCTGCTGGGAATCTGCCATCCGCCCGGATACGCGATCGAAGTCGTTGCC
>JALSRY010000018.1 GCA_026984555.1 Phycisphaerae bacterium | reverse complement strand
ATCGCCGCTTCCCCCCCCCGCGGAACCGGTTGAACCGCGTGTTTTCCGCGTCGCGCTGGGCGTCGAGGTTGCGAATGGTCGCCCCTCCCCCACCACCGCCGGCACCGAGATTCCCGAGCAGCTTGTTGAGCTCGTCGTCGGAAAGCTGGTCGCCCAGGGTGGACTTGATCAGCTCGCGGATGGCGTTGGCATCCCCGCCGCCGGCGCCGCCAGAGAGGCCGGGAATCGCGGACAGGCCGCCGGCGCCGCCGGTGCCGCCCATTCCGGCGAGCATCGCCGAGAGGTCGCCGCCGTTGCCACCGGCCAACTGGTCGAGCATCTCGGGGGTGATGTTGTTGGGGAGGTTGACGCCGCCGAGCTGAAACTGCTGCAAGAGCGGCAACAGCACGGGCAGCAACCCCATCAGCGTTTCGGGATCGATCGAGACGAGCGCCTGGGGGTCGAGCGCCTTGGGGTCGAAACCCTGGATCGGAACGATGGCCGCAAGCGTGTCGAGTTGTTCCTCGGGCACGCCGAAGTCCTTGGCAAGGTCGATCTTGGCGGGGTTGGCCTTGAGCATGTGCAGCGTACGAACGATGCGAGCGCCCTCGATCGACTCGCGTTGGTCGGGATCTGTCTGATGCAGGATTTCGATCGTGACTTCGCCGATTTGTTCGTCGTCGTTATCGCTGAGCGGTTCGACCGTGGCCCGCCAGAACCATCCCGGGTACTGCTCGGCGAAATCGCCGTCCATCTCCTTTTGTGAAAAGAACTGCTCGACGGTGTTGGGTTCGAGTTCGACCAGGGCCAGCATGCGGTCGGCCAACTGTCCGGCCTTGGTGATTTCCTCGGCTTGGGCGGTCGTGCGCATACCACTGTAGAGCTGGGCCCCGAGCACGGCCATCGCGAAGACCATGATCGAAAAGGCGATGATGACTTCCAGCAACATCGCGCCCCGCCGCCGGGTGTTCCTGCGGACAGCCATCACGGGCGTTCCTCCAGCGGTTCGAGCTCGTCTTCGTATGGTATTTCCTCTTCCTCGGCGACGGGCTCCGGTCGCTCCAGGCTCTCGGGATCCTCGGGATCGACGCTCTTGACATCGACGCGGCCGAGCCGCCCATCGAGCGTCATCTGCACGCCACGACCGCCCGCGTCGCGCAGGATCCAACGTGCGCTGTTGCTCGTGCCGTCGGTCTCGAAATCGAGGTGAAACTCCTCATCCATCTGGTCGATGGGAGTCGGATCCTGCTGAAACTCCTCGAATTCGATCAGGTTGTCGTCCACGTCGATCGGGGGCGGCCCTTCGGGCAGCGGCAGCAGTGCCTCGACCCATACGTGCTCGAGCAGGAACGCCAACTGCGCCCAAGACTCGCGGAACTTCACGAACTGCTCCGGCGCGTACAGCGGATCACGCTGGCGTGTCACCAGGAGCGTTCCATCCGTGCGGAACGTGATGCGGTAGGCCCGGCCATCGTTCATGGCGCGGGCCCGGCACATCTGGATCAGCGTCGTCAGCCGGCGGACCGATTCGTCGAGCTCCTGCGACCGGCGGGCCTGGCTGAAATCCGGCCAGGCGATGGCGGCCAGTACGCCGAGCAGCACAAGCACGATCAGTACTTCGAGCAAGGTGAATCCGCCACCGGGGTGTGCTGCCGCGCAGGGGTTGCCCGTCCGACCCGCGGCGCGGGTCGGCGCTGGCGTGGCCGGGCATGGACGGTCAACAGTGGGCACGTCAGATTCTCATCGGCGACGGGTAACCGGAGGGGCGGTCCGGCGTGCCTGCGTCGCGAACGCACGAAAACCCCGTGGCGCAAGCAAGACCCCGCCCTCTGCGCCCCGGGGTTCCGCACAACAGCGCGACCGGATCGCGCCGATCAGGTTTTCTCCCAGTTGGTGATGTCGTCTTCGGTTCCTTCCGTCCGGTCTGGTCCTTTGCTGGATAGATCGTAGCCTTCTTCGTTGTACTGGCCGGGCTGCTGGTAGATCAGATCCTCGCCCCAAGCGTCCTTGGGCGTTTTCTTGAGATAGGGACCGGCCCACTTGTCGGCGATTTCCTCGTCGTCTGGTTTGTGTACGAGGGCGTCCAACCCCTCGTCGGTAGTGGGATACCGGCCACAATCCATCTTGAAACGCTCCAGGTCGTTGTCGAGTCCCTGGATCTGGATGCGCGTGCTGTCGATCATGGCTTTCTTGCGCGTGCCGCTGAACTGCGGCACGATCAGTGCCGCCAGCACGCCAAGAATCACGATCACCATCAGCACTTCCAGCAGCGTAAACGCGCTGCGCAAAACCTGTTTTCTCCCGCGCTGGTCCATTGGATACTCCTGCATGGTTCGCAAGCCTTTCTACCTACATCTGTCCGAATCCGCTCGTCGCCATCCGCAAGATCGGCAACAGCAGTGCCACCGCGATGAACATCACCGCCATCCCCATCATCAACAGCATCATCGGTTCGAGCAACCGCACGAACAGATCGATCTGCCGGGCCGTCCGGGCCTCCTGGGTGTCGGCGATCCCCACCAGAACCTTTTCCAACGTATTACTTTCCTCCGCCACCGAGATCATGTCCATGATCGCTGGCGGAAAGACGCCGCTCCGCGCCAGCGGATCGGCCAGCGATTCGCCGGACGTCACGCTTTCGGCCGACTTCTCGACCGCTTCGGCCAGAATCACGTTGCCCATCGAATCTTTCGAAATCCGCAAGGCGTTGATGATGGGAATCCCATTGGCCAGCAGCGTACCGAAAATCCGGCAAAAGCGGCACAACGCCACCATCGTATAAATCTTCCCGAAACCCGGTGCGTGGAGCTGAACTTTCGCGACCAGCCGCCGCCCCAACTGGCTCTGGAAGAAACCGATGAGCGCGATCACCACCACCGCGAGCACGCCCAGTATGTGCATCCAGTAGTTGGCAAGCAAATCGCTGATGCCGAACACGATGATGGTCGGCAGCGGCAGGTGCTGCGTCTCCAGCAGGTCGCGAATCTTCGGCACTACGAAAATCATCAGGCCGGTGATCGCCGCGATGCCCGCGGTCAGCAGCACGCACGGATAGATCATCGATCCGAGAAACTTGCTGCGTAGCTCGTCCTGCCGGCGGACGAAGTCCGACACGCGCGAGAGCACCTGTTCGAGAAAACCGCCCTTCTCGCCGGCACGGATCATCGAGACGTGCAGGCCGGGAAAGGCGTAAGGGTGTTTGTCCATCGCGTCGGCCAGCGTCATACCGCCGGCCACGTCGTCGCGTACCTCGCGCAGAACGCGGCCCAGTGAGGGGCTGCCCGCCTGCTGGCTGAGCACGGTCAACGCCCGCAACACGGGCACGCCGGCGCCGAGCAGGTCGGCCAGTTGCTCGTACAACACGCCAATCTTGGACAGGCTGATCCGCCGGTGTCCGCCGGTGAGCCACGATCGCTCGGCGGCCCTGACCTCCGCGACCTCGATGGGCAGCAGGGTTCGCTCGTCGAGGATGCGGGCCGCGGCGGCGGGCGTGTCGGCCACAACCGTGCCGGAAACCTGCTCGCCGGTCTGGCTACGAGCTTTGTACGCGAAGGTCGCCATACTTGCGCTAACCTTTCTGATCGGCGTGGCTTACGGCTGCTCACGCCGAGGCGGTCGGTCCGCCGACCACCTGTCCAATACTATATACGGCTCCGCGGTTCCGGGGATGCAGCCGTTGGCGAACGGCTTGGCCGGGCGGAAGGCCCGAGCCCCATCGGAGCGGCGGGACCATCTGGTCCCTTGTGATTCGGCTCGCTTCCGCTAGATTATGGCACCGCACAGAGCACTTGGAAAGAGACCCGCGAGCGGGCTCCATGACGGCTGTGTGCGGCCCGGCACGCGGCCCTCGGCGGCAACCTGCCTCGACCGCGACGATCGCCCGCTCCTGCTGTTACGACAGGTGGACCGATAGATGAACGATTCTGTGACCCCGACCGAACAATCCTCGACCGCCACCTTCGCCGATCTCGGAATCCACAACACGCTTCGCACCGCACTCGAGCGCCTCAACATGGCGGTGCCGACGGATATCCAGGTCAAGATGATTCCACACGCCCTCGCCGGCCGAGACTGCCTCGCCCGCGTGTCGACAGGGGCCGGCAAGACCAACGCCTACCTCCTGCCGATACTCCAGACCATCACCCCCGGCGACGGGCTCCAAGCGCTGGTCATCCAACCCACGCGGGCGCTGGCTCTCCAGCTCCAACGTAATATCGGCCGCTTCAGTCCGGATTGTGAAGTGGCGACGGCGGTGGCCGGTGGCGGGCGACGACGACAATCGGTGAGCGATCTGCTGGAGGGAAACCCCGACATCGTCATCGCAACCGTGCGGGGCGCCGAAGAACTCGCGGGCCACGCCGACGCCGATTTTTCACACCTGCGTTACGTCGTCATCGACGAGGCCGACGCCATCACCGAAGAATGCGACCCTGAACGTGTGCGGAAGATCGCCGAGGGGCTCCCCGAGTCTCATCAGACGTTCATCCTCGCGGGTTCCTGGACCGAGCCGGTCGAAGCCCTCGCCGCAGCGCTGCTGCACGAGCCGGCGCGCGTGGAGGCCGACGCCACCGGCCCCCGCGCCCACGGCGTTCGGCAGACCGTGTTCGAAGTGCCGGCCGACCGCAAACTCGATGTGCTCATTTCCTACTGCAAGCAGGAAAAGCCCAAACTTACGATCGTTCTGCTCCGGCCCGAAACCGATGCCGACGAGGTTCTGCACCATGTGGACCGCGCCCGGATCAGTTGCCGGCGGATCGACGAGCGGCGTAAGGGTGCGCGTGAGGCTCGCGGGCGCTCGGGGCGGCGCCCCCAGACCGAGCTCATTTTCGCGAGCGACCCGCCCCCCCGCCGGCTGAGCACGATTCCGGCGACACACCTGATTCATTACGACCTGCCCGCCGACGCCGATACCTACATCCATCGGCTCGAACAGGCTGCGCGTCTGCGTCGCCGCGGCGAGGTCATCGCGTTTGTCGAACCGGACGAGGCCGAGTTACTCGAAGAAATCGAGCAGCGTCTGGGACATGCGTTCGAGCGCGCCGAGGCCCCTGAACCGCGCAAGCGTTCGTCCCGGCACCGAGGCGAGCGGGATCGCTCGGCAGATCGCCGTGAGAAATCCGACTCGCGCCGCGAGCGAGGCGATCGGCGGGGCGGACGGTCCGCGCGCGGTGCCGACGGCCGGTCCAAGAGCCCGCGATCCGAAGCAACCCCGCCCCAACCACGCGGCCGTCTCAACCAACTGCTCTACCGCGACCCGGACCTGGAAGCCCGGGGCATCCGCCCCCCCCGCCGCACGCTCGGCGCCCGGTTCCGCACCAATCGCCGCCCGCGGCCGCTTCGCCGCCCGGACTGAGCAGCGAGACCCGAGCGCCCCGCGTTCGGGGCCGATCATGATTCCGGCTCTCATGGCTGGGTGCCGCCGACGTGCCAACCCGGTGGTGCCGCGCCACCCTTGACGACATGGAACCGCCGGCGACCGAGCAGCTCCGGGCCGCTCAGCAGTTCGAACGCGTACTGTCCCGGTTTCTCGATCGGCACACCTTGCATCGCGAACACGAGGTCCACCATGCTCAGCGGATCGGGCGCCTCGACGTGCCCGGTCGTCTTCATCAACACGTGATTGTCCTCGTCACGCATGAGCCGCAACTGCAACGGCGTTCGACCGCCGATCTCGGTCAGCGTGGCCATCACGGCCATTTGCTGGATGCGTGTCGGAAACGCCGGCACGACCACGGTGTTGAACAACCCGATCGCGCTTTTCTTGTTCGTGAGGC
>JALSRY010000017.1 GCA_026984555.1 Phycisphaerae bacterium | reverse complement strand
GTCGTTCACCCTGTTGAGCAATCACGTCGTGATGGAGATTGTCGCGGCGTTGTTATTGATCGTGTTCATCCCGATGGCGGTGCGCCAGCGCGCCGGGTCCGACGAGATCGGCCGGCTCGTGCCGCGCGGCTTCGGCAACGCGATCGAGGGGTTGTGCGAGGCGCTGCGCGAGTTTGTCGCCCGGCCGGTGCTGGGCAAGTATACCGACCAGTTCTGCCCTTACGTCTGGTCCGCGTTCTTTTTCATCCTGACGTGCAACCTGCTGGGCATCATTCCCCTGGCCGACTGGACTCCCTTTCTCGGTCACGGGCACTGGCTCGGCGGCACGGCGACCGCGAACATCTGGGTCACCGGGACGCTGGCGGTCGTGACGCTGTTCATGATCGTGTACAACGGGTTGAAGATTCACGGCGTGGCCTACGTGAAGCACTTTTTCATGGGACCGCCGGGGCTCAATGCGTTTATCGCGCTGCTCGAGGTGATCGGCCTGATCGCGAAGACGTTCGCGCTGGCCGTTCGTTTGTTCGCGAACATGGTCGCGGGGCACACGCTGCTGGCGGTGCTGCTGGGTTTCATCGGGGCGGCGGCGGCGGCGTTGGGTGCCATGGGAGGTCTGGCCATCGCGGTTCCCGTCGTGCTGGGCAGCGTGGCCATCAACCTGCTGGAGATTTTCGTGGCGTTTCTCCAGGCGTTCATTTTCACGTTCCTCAGCGCGGTGTTCATCGGCATGGCCGTGAACATCCACCACGAGCACGAGGAACACGCGGAGCACGCGCCGGAGGCGGCACAGTCGTAGGTACGCGCGGCGCCGGGCGCCGCGCTTTGGGTTTGTGTTCGATCGCCATGCCCGCCGCGTGGGGCGGCGGGGCTTGAAGCTTCGAGAGGCGATGGCGAGGATCGACGAGAGTACGTTCGTCCCCACCGAACGAAGCGCAGGATAACGAAAGGACGTTGGTGATGAGCAAGAAGCGTGCATGGTTCGCACTCGCGTGTCTGGTCCTCGGTTTCGGTCTGATGGGGGCCGATGCGGCCCTGGCGCAGACCCACGCGGCCCAGTCCGGCGTGTCCGCGGCACCGCTGATGGGCGATTCGGGCCTCAAGGGCATCGGGGCCGGCATCGGCGCGGGCCTCGTGCTGATCGGCGGCGGGGCGGGCATCGGCCGGATCGGCGGCAGCGCCGTCGAGGCCATGGCGCGCCAGCCCGAGGCCGCCGGCACGATCAATACCGCCATGCTGATCACGGCGGCCATGATCGAGGGTGCCACGCTGTTCGGCGTGGTGGTGTGCCTGCTGGTCAGGTAGCGGTACGTATCGGTGCGGCGATGGCCGGCAAAGGCCCTCGCCGCGGTTTTCCTGACCGCCAAGACGGGAGTTGATGCCTTGTTTACGCGGATTCTCTCACGACCGGGTTGGATCTCGGCGGGGCTGGTGGCGCTGGCGGCGCCGCTCGCGCTGGCCGAGGAGGCCGCCGAACACGCCGCCGAACAGCCGAACATCTTTTCCGGCACGATCGGCAACGCGATCTGGACGCTGGTCATTTTCGGGCTGGTGATCGTCGTGCTGGGCAAATACGCCTGGGGACCGATCCTGAACCTGCTCAACGAGCGCGAGCGGAAGATCCGCGAGTCGCTCGAGATGGCCAAACGCGAGCGTGAAGAGGCCGAGCGCGTGCTCGAGAAGTACACGCAGCAGATCGAGCAGGCGCGGGCCGAAGCCTCGAAGATCGTCGATGCCGGTCGCAAGAACGGCGAAGAGGTCGCCCGGCGGATCCAGGAGCAGGCACGCGAGGAAGCGGGCCAGATGGTCGAACGCGCCCGGCAGGAGATCAAGCTCGCCACCGAAGCCGCCAAGAAGGAAGTCTTCGACGTGGCGGCGGAGCTGGCGGTCGAGGTCGCCGGGCGGATCATCAAGAAAGAGCTTTCCCCCGCGGACCACAAGGGCCTGGTCGCCGAGTCGATCGAGCAGATGAAGTCCAGCGGAGGCAGGTTCAACTAGGCAAGGCAGCAGCGCCGGGCTGCGACACGTGGCCCGGTGACACGAGGCGCAACGATGGCCCAGCTCGACCAGGAATTGAGAATCGCCGAGGTGTACGCGGCTTCGCTCTTTGCGCTGGCGCGGGAACTGGATGTCGTCGCGGACGTGCGGGCCGAGCTCGACGAATTCGTCCAGCTCATCGAGCGCGAGCCGGAGTTCGAGAAATTCCTGACCTCCCGCGCGCTCGAGGCCGACGCTCGCGCGGTCGGTCTGGAAAAGATGTTTCGCGGCAAGCTCAGCGACCTGCTGCTCAACACGCTGCTGGTGATGAACGAGCATGGCCGCAGCGCCCTGGTGCCCGCTCTGCGGCAACGCTACGTCATCCACCAGGAGAACGCCGCCAACGAGATCGAGGTGCGCGTCACCAGTGCGGTCGAGCTGAGCAAATCGCAGAAGTTCGATATCGAGGTGCTCGTGACCGACCTGACCGGCAAGCGGCCGCTGGTCGAGTACGTGGTCGATCCCGACATCCTCGGCGGGTTGATTCTGCACCTGGGCGACTGGCGGCTGGACAACTCCGTTCGCCGACAGTTGCGGGGCATCGAGCAACGGCTACGCCAGCGGGCGCGGCTCGGGCTGGAGGAGGTCGGCGTGGCCTGAACGCCCGCCGACGGCGAACCGCCCGGCCGCCGCTGGACCGGGTGGCGAATCAAGACGGCGGATCGGCGCGGCGAGCGGCCGCGGGCAGCCGTGTGTCACACAACGTGGTAGAGGCGTCGCTGATCGGAGAGACCCAGGCATGAAATTCAAGGCAGACGAAATTGCCACCATCATCAAGGAAGAAATCAAGCAGTACACCACCGCGATCGATGTGGCGGAAGTCGGCAAAGTGCTCGAAATCGGCGATGGCGTCGCGCACATCTACGGGTTGCCCAAGGCCATGGCGATGGAAATGCTCGAGTTTTCGAGCGGGGCCGTCGGCGTCGTCTTCAACCTCGAGGAGAACTCGATCGGTGCGGTCGTGCTGGGCGACTACCTCGACATCAAGGAGGGCGACGAGGTTCGCACGACCGGCCAGCTCCTGAGCGTGCCGGTCGGTCCGGCGCTCGTGGGGCGCGTCGTCGATCCGCTCGGCCGCCCGCTGGACGGCAAGGGACCGATCAATTCGCCGTACCGCCGACCGCTCGAGATCATCGCGCCCGGTATCGCCGAACGCCAGCCCGTCAACGAGCCGCTCCAGACGGGCATCAAGGCGATCGACTCGATGATCCCCATCGGGCGCGGCCAGCGTGAGCTGATCATCGGCGACCGCAAGACGGGCAAGACCGCCATCGCGATCGACACGATCATCAACCAGCGCGGCGGCGACGTGATCTGCGTGTACGTCGCGATCGGGCAGAAGGAATCGACGGTCGCCGGCATCGTGGAGACGCTGCACCGCCACGGCGCGATGGATTATTCGATCGTGGTGTCGGCGGGAGCGTCGGACCCGGCTCCGCTCCAGTACATCGCCCCGTATGCCGGCTGCGCGATGGCCGAGTATTTCATGTACGAGCAGGGCGGTCATACGCTCTGTGTCTACGACGACCTCTCGAAGCAGGCCCAGGCCTACCGCCAGCTTTCCCTCCTGCTACGTCGCCCGCCGGGCCGCGAGGCCTATCCCGGCGACGTGTTCTACCTGCATAGCCGGCTGCTGGAACGGTCTTGCAAGATGGCCGAGCTCAAGATCATCACCCGCAAGGACGCCCCCGCCGACAGCGAAGACGGCGTCAATGGGAAGGTCTACAAAGGCGAGCAGGACGCCGAGGCCCTGGAGGCCGATTTCGAGGCCCTGCCCGACAAAGACCAGCACGAAATCCGCAAGCTCAAGAAGTCGGGTGGCAGTCTGACGGCCCTGCCCGTGATCGAAACGCTCGAAGGGGAAGTTTCGGCGTACATCCCGACGAACGTGATTTCGATCACGGACGGCCAGATCTACCTGGAGCCCGACCTGTTTTTCGCGGGCGTGCGGCCGGCGGTGAACGTGGGTATTTCGGTCAGCCGCGTGGGTGGCAACGCCCAGGTGCCCGCGATGAAGAAGATCGCCGGCTCGTTGCGGCTCGACCTTGCGGCGTTTCGCGAGCTGGAGGCGTTCGCCCAGCTCGGCACCGACCTCGACGCCGCCACGCAGCGTCAGCTCGATCGTGGCCGGCGGATGGTCGAGCTGCTGAAGCAGCCGCAGTACGAGCCGATGGACGTGATCGACCAGATCCTGTCCATCCACGCGGGGTCGCGCGGGTTCCTGGACGATCTGCCGCTCGACCGCGTGCGCGACTTCGAGCAGGCGTTGCTCAAGCACTACCGCGATGAGCACGCCGAGGTGCGGGCCGATCTCGAAAAGTCGCCCAAGATGACGGACGAACTCGACGCCAGGCTCAAGGAGATCGTCGCGAACTTCAAGAAGACGTTTGTCGAGGCAAACGCCTGATGCAACGCGCGGAGCGCGCCGGCCCGGGCGGTGGAGCCTCGAGGCGGCCGGCGCATCGTGCCGGCGAGCCGGGGACGGCCCGGGTTTGCGGGTGTGGTGGCATGTTGCGTTTGGCACTGTGAGTCGATCCCATGGCAAAAGCCCGAGCAATAGTCAAGCGTCGCAAGGCGGTGCGGAACATCCGCAAGATCACGCAGACGATGCAGCTCATCGCCACGGCGCGCTACCAGAAGTGCCTCCAGCGCGCCACCGCGAGCAAGCCGTACACCGAGAAGATCACCGAGATGATCCAGACGCTCGCGGGGCTCGAATCGGTCGACCACCGCTTGCTCGAACCCAACGAGGGCGTCGGTACCAGCGTGATGCTGACCATTTCGGCCAACCGCGGGCTGTGCGGCGCCTACAACGCCGCCGTGCTGCGGGCGGCGCTGCACCACCGTAAGACCCTCCGCGAGCAGGAAATCACCCCCCGCATCGAAATGGTCGGCAAGAAAGGGATCAACTACTTCCGCTTTCTCGGCGTCGAGCTGGCCGAGACGATCCGTGATGTCGATGACCACATCGCCTATGCCCGCGTCGCCGAGATGGCCGAGCGCTACATGCGGGCCTACGCGGCGGGCGAGCTGGCCCGCGTGGATGTGGTCTACACGCGGTTCCATTCGATGGGGGTACAGCGGCCGTGCGTGGCCCAGCTCCTGCCGATCGAACCCCCGAAGGCCGAAGATACCGGCCACGACCACGGGCGACCGGAGTTCGAGTTCTCGCCCCCGCCGGAGACGCTGCTGCGCCGGCTGATTCCCGAAACGGTCAAGATTCGGCTGTTCCAGTATTTCAACGATGCGATCTTGAGCGAGCAGGTCGCGCGGATGGTGGCGATGAAGGCGGCGACCGACGCCGCCGGCGACATGATCAAGCGCCTGACCGGCATGTACAACCGCGCTCGCCAATCGCAGATCACGCTCGAACTGGCCGACATCGTCGGCGGAGCGGAGGCGTTGAAGTGAGAATGCCGAACCGTGGACCGGCCGCGCCGGACTGCGGCGGCCTTGGAGAGATGGAAATCCACGAGGCCGATCGGCGGAGGAGAGCAGGGAGATCGCGAGGTTCCCGAGATCGCGCAGCGAACGTACCGGTTCGCCGTGCGGATCGCTTGGCCGACATCTTCAGGGAGTCGGACGAGCTGGTCAGGATTGTGGTAACGATTTGAAGGACGCTAGAGAGGTCGAGTGAGAACCGGTGCATGGTAATTCGCCATTCGCCATTCGGCATTCGCCATTTTAGGGACTCGGAGTTGGCAATGGTCACAGACAACGGCAACTA
>JALSRY010000016.1 GCA_026984555.1 Phycisphaerae bacterium | reverse complement strand
GATGACGGCGGTGGGAGCTTGCCATGCCGACCCGTTGTTGGCCGAGCGCATCAATCGTGACGCGACGCGGATTCTGGCGGAGTCTGCGGCCGCGTGCGGGGCGCGGATGGTTTTCACATCGACCGACATGGCATTTGCCGGTGACAACGCGCCGTATCGTCCGGACGATGCCCCCGACGCGAGGAGCTGTTACGGGCGTTCGAAGGTCGCGGCCGAGCGGGCCATCGCGGCGGTGCCGGGTGTGCTGATCGTGCGGATTCCCTTGTTGTTCGGACGGCCTCGAACGCCGCGCTCGACGACGTTCGAGCGGCAGGTGGCGGCGTTGCGGTCCGGCGCGCCGCTGCGTTTGTTCACGGACGAATACCGGACGCCGCTGTTTCTCGAAGACGCGGCTCGGGCGCTGGTGGCGCTTGCGCAGAGCGATCTGGGCGGGGTGGTGCACGTCGCGGGACCGGAACGCATGTCACGCTACGAGTTGATCGAGCGGGTTGCCCGGCGGCTGGGGATCGATCGGCCGAAGCTCGAACCCTGCTCGCGGCTGTCGATCGATGCTGCCGAGCCGCGGCCCGAAGACCTCTCGCTCGACGGTTCGGGATTCGTCGAGCGGTATCCCGAGCTGGCGCCGCGCACCGTGGAGCAATGTCCGTTGTAGCGCCCCGTCGTCAGTGGACCCACGCGGGCAGATGTTCCAGGTCCACCCCCAGCAGCGGGCCGGTGAGGAAGTAGATCAACAACGTGATCAGCACGATCGCGATCGCGTTGAGGAGCAATCCGGTACGCACCATGCGTCCCATCTCGACCTTTCCCGAGCCGAAGACGATGGCGTTGGGCGGGGTGGCCACCGGCAGCATGAACGCGCACGACGCCGAGATCGTCGCGGGCAGCATCAGCACCAGCGGATTGACGCCGACGGCCTGGCTGACTTTGGCGAGAATTGGCAGCATGACTTGCGTCGTGGCGGTGTTGCTGGTGATTTCGGTCAGCCCCATCACGAGCGGACAGGTGGAGACGATCAGCCCGAAGGGGCTGTGCAGGCCGAGCTCTGCAAACGCGGTTCCGCACCACAGGCTCAACCCGCTGGCCTTGAACGCGGTCGCGATCGAGAATCCCCCGCCGAACAGCAGCAGGATGCCCCAGGGCAGTCGCACGGCGGTTTCCCAGTTCATGAGGAATTGGCGGCGACCGTTCTTGTCACGGCCCGCGGGCAGGATGAAACAAAGCGTGGCCATGCCCAGCGCGACGAGGGCGTCGTGGATGTAGCGGGCGTGGTAACGGTGCGGCGCGCCGTCGGCCGGCGCCAGCACGCGGTCCAACAGCCACGCCCACCCGACATTGTGACCCTCGCCGATGGGGATGCTGCGCGTCATCCACAACAAGGCGGTTGCCGCGAACACCGCCAGCATCAACGCCTCGGCGCCTCGCAGCGGCCCCAGGTTGGCGAGCTGCTCCCGGACGATCTGACGCCCCGCCTTGAAATGCCCCGTCTCGAACCGGCAGGCGATCCGCGTGATCACCAGCCACGCGATCGGAAGAAACACCACCACCAGCGGCAAGAACAGCAGCATCCAGTGGCCGAAACTGATCTCCGGCGCCGCCGGATAGAGCGACTTGAGCTGTCCCTGAAAGACGATGTTGGGCGGCGTGCCGATCGGGGTGCCCACCCCGCCGATGCTGGCCGAGTAGGCGATGCCCAACATCAGGGCGGCCGCGAAGTTTTTGCGGCTTTTGTCGCTGGTGTGTTCGTCGAGCCCTGCGAACGCCGCGATCACGGCCAGACCGATGGGCAGCATCATCATCGTGGTCGCGGTGTTGCTGATCCACATGCTCAGCAGCGCCGTTGCGATCATGAACCCGAGCACGATCGTGGCCCGACCGGTGCCGACAATCTTGATGATGTACAGCGCGATCCGCCGATGCAGCCCCCAGCGTTCGACTCCGAGGGCGATGATGAATCCGCCCATGAAGAGGAAGACGTTCGGGTCGGCGTAGGGTGCCGCCGCCGCCTTGATCGGCAGGATGCCCAGCAGGGGGGCGAGCAGCAGCGGCAGCAGCGACGTGACGGGGATCGGAATCGCCACGAAGATCCACCACACGGCGACGAGGCACGTGAGGGCCGCGGCGCCCATCATGATCCGGGCGTGCGCGAGCACGGCCCGCTGTTCGGCCTTTTGCCAGGCGGGGGAGTCCGACGCCGCATCCGCGTGACCGGTTGCGGAGAGGATCGCGCGTGTTTCGGCCGCCAACCGCCCGCGGAAATGCGTGCGGGCCGCGCGCAGCATGCTCGCCGGCGGTGGCAGCAGCAGCAATACGACGAACAGCACCAGTCCCAACCAGAACCCGATGCGTGCGGACCGACTGAAACCCCCATCGGTGGTGGCCTTGTTTACGCGCATGTGCGAAGCCTCCGATTTGCACCCGCGATCATACTCGCTGCGGACGGAGCCTGCACATCGCGGCCGACGACGGCGGGCGGACCTACCGCCGGCGGCGGATGAGCACGGCCGTCAGGTCGTCGGCCTGGGGGCAGCCACGCGTGAACGCGCGGATGTCGGCGTGGAGGGAGTCGATCAGCCGATCGAGCGGCATGTCGGCCCGTTCGGCGATCCGCTCGATGACACGCTGTTCGCCGAACTGCTCCTTGTCCGGGTTCGCGGCCTCGTAGAAGCCGTCGGTCAGCAACACGAGCGTGTCACCCGGCGCGAACGCGAATTGCTCGGGCGGTTCGTAGTGCAGGTGGGGCATGACGGCGAACGGCAGCGCGTTGGCCGTGCGGTTTTCGACGTCGCCGGCACGCACCATGATCAGCGGTCCCTGCCCCCCGGAAATGTACGCCACGGTGTGTCGGTGCGGATCGAGGATGCCCACGAATGCCGTCACGAAACGGTCGGCCGCGAGGTCGTCGGCCAGCAGGTCGTTGACGCCCGCGGCGATCGTCTGCAAATCGTCGGTGATGGAGAACATCGCGCGCAGCAGCGACCGACACTGGGCGATGACGAGTGCGGCGGCGATGCCGTGCCCGGTGGCGTCGGCGAGAAAAACCGCCAGCCGCCCGTCATCCAGCGTGATGAAATCGTATGCGTCGCCCCCCGTCTCGTCGGCCGAACGGTTCCAGCCCGCGACTTCGTACCCGGCGATGCGCGGATTCTCTCGCGGAAACAACCCCTGCTGGATCTCGCGGGCGATATCGAGATCACGCTGCATACGCTGTTTTTCGGCGAAGGCTTCGAGCAGCCGCGCGCGGTCGAGCGCGACACCGGCCTGGGCCCCGAGCACGCGGGCCAGATCCTCGTCTTCCGTGGTGAACGGTCCGCCGGTCTTGTTGAGCACCTGGAGCACGCCGATCAGGTCTCCTTCGAGGTTTTCGAGCGCGAGTGTCAACAGGTTTCGCGTGCGGTAGCCGGTCTTGCGATCGACCTCGGGGTTGAAACGCTGGTCGGCGTAGGCGTCGGTGACGTTGATGCATGTGTGGGTGCGGGCCGCCTGACCGGCAATGCCCGCATCAGCGGGGAAACGAATCGAGTCGATCCCCTTCGCGACGCGACTGTACAGCTCGTCGGTCTGGCGGTCGTACAGGAAGATCGTGGCGCGGTCCGCGTCGAGCACCTCGCAAGCGGCCTCGACGATCGTGCCCAGCAAGACATCGAGGTCGCACGAAGTCGCCATGTGGCGGGCGACGTCGAGAATGCGACGCAGTTTTTCGTTTTCCCGCTTCAGGTTCGACATGATGGTCCGTAGCCGGATGTCCGCGCCGGCCGATTCGGCGACCGGCCGCTTGCCAAGCGTACGCGTGCGTCGGGCATTTCGCAATCGTCCGGGCCGGTCGCGGGCTCGCCGGGGGGCAGATTTGTTCCTCGTGCGGCGTGGCCAGAGCTCGCGGGACAGTGTACAATCGGCGCCGCTCCGGGTGGTGCGCGTGGGGTACTGCCCGGGTGGGAAAACGGACCGAGATCAGGTTCCGCGAGGAACGCTGGTGGGTCGCTGGTGCGGCCCTTTTTTTATGAAAGGCAGGAGCAACGATGAACCAGGATCTGCTCCGCATCGTGGACAGTATCTGTCGCGACAAGAACATCGACCGTGACGCCTTCCTGACCGACCTCGAAAACGCGATGGCCAGCGCGATCCGCAAGGCCTACGAAACCGAGGAGGCCGAGGTACGGCTCGATCCCGTCACCGGCGATATCAGCGCCACGGTGGATGGAACCCCGGTCGACGTGCAGACGCTCGGACGCATCGCCGCCCAGACCGCCAAGCAGGTCATCATCCAGCGCACCCGCGAACGCGAACGCACGAGCATCTTCGACGAATTCACCGAACGGCGCGGGACGATCATCACCGGCACCGTCGTGCGGATCGAACGTGGCAACCTGCTCATCAACATCGGCCGCACCGAGGGCTTCCTGCCTCGCAGCGAGCAAATCCCCGGCGAGGCGCACCAGGTCGGCGAACGCCTGCGCGTGCTCATTCTCGAGGTCCGCGAATATCCCAACCAGGTCAAGATCATCCTTTCGCGCTCGCACCCCGAGTTCATCATTCGCCTGTTCGAGCTCGAGGTACCCGAGGTCGCCGAGCGGATCATCGAGATTCGCGCGTTGGCCCGCGAAGCCGGCTACCGGACCAAGGTTGCCGTCAGCAGCATCGACAGCAAGGTGGATGCCGTCGGCGCGTGCGTCGGTGTTCGCGGCAGCCGCATCAAGAACATCGTCGAAGAACTCGGCGGGGAAAAAATCGACATCGTGCGATGGAACGAGTCGAGCCAGATCCTCATCCAGAACGCCCTCAAACCCGCCGAAGTGCAAGATATCGCCCTGGGGCTCGAACTCGGCAAGGCCACGGTCGTCGTCGCCGAGGATCAGCTCTCCCTCGCCATCGGCAAGCGCGGACAAAACGTTCGGCTGGCTTCGCGGCTGACCGGCTGGGACATCGACATCCTCACGCCGGAGGAACACAACCGCAACCTGGAGGTCATGGAGAAGACGCTCAAACGGGTCGAGGGCGTCGATGATGTGCTGCTGGACAAACTGGTAGCGCTGGGTTGCGTGTCCGTGGCGGACCTGGACGACATGGGCCCCGAGCCGCTGGTCGAGAACCTCGAAATCCCGCCCGAACTTGCCGAGAAGCTCGTGTACGAGGCGGGCGAAGAGGTCATCCGCATCGAAGAGGAGAAGGAGGCGGCGGAGAAGGCCAAGGCCGAAGCGGAAGCGGCCGCGGCTGCCGCCGGCGAGTCGGACACAGCCGCGCAGGAGGGTGCGTCGGCGTTCGTCGCCGAGGAACCCGCCGCCGGTGATACGGCCGAGGCCACGTCCGCCGAGGCTACCGGCGACGGAGCGGTTGCCGAGCCGAGCGAGCCGGTCGAGGGGGCGGACGCATCCACGCCGGCGTCCGCCGGCGAGGAACGCACCCCGCAGCAGGGGGACACCGGCGATGTGGCGGGTGATGTGAGCGCTGAAGGCGCGGCGGGTGATGCGGGTGCCGCGGAAACAGCGAGTGATGCGGACGCGGGGAACGAGCCGGTCGATACGCCGGCGGTGTCCGACGTTTCCGGTCCGACCGAATCGAAGCCGGCGAGTCCGTCCGAGTAGTTCCGCGTGGTTGGGGTCAGGGGTATTCCGAGGCCCGCGGGGAGGGGGTGTTGCCGTTAGCGGGCGGGCGGATTGGCTGAGGTGGTGACCCGCGCGCGACTCGACGCCGGGCGCGGTCGCCGGTCGTGTTTTCTCGCCTGTGTTCGCGCGACGGATACGCGATGCCCGTAGTCAGCGAAATGACG
>JALSRY010000015.1 GCA_026984555.1 Phycisphaerae bacterium | reverse complement strand
TTTGCGGGGGCGCAGATCAGCGACCGCCCGTTCACGCCCGACGACGTGAGGATGGGCGAGGAGATCTTCACGGGCCGGCGCGGCCTGAAGGGGGGTGGTCCCGCTTGTATTTCGTGCCACACGGTTTACGGGATGGGAGGGCTGAGCGGGGGTCGGCTCGGGCCCGATCTGACGAAAGTCTACGAGCGAATCGGTGGTCGGACGCCGCTGGCGGCGTGGCTGGTGAGTCCGGCGACGACGACGATGCGGCCGGTGTTCAAGGAGCATCCGCTCGAGTCGGAAGAGATTTTGCCGCTGGTGGCGTACCTCGAGCGGAAGACGCAGGAGCCGAGCGAGGACAACGCCGCGGCTCCGGTGACGTTTTTCCTCATCGGCCTGGTCGGTGCGGCGCTGGTATTGGCGGGGTTCGACAAAGCGTGGCGGTGGCGTTTTCGCGCCGCCCGGCGTCCGTTGGTTGACGCGAGTTAGATGGGGTCCGGACAACGATGAAAGACGCAAGCGCGATTCCGTGGATCAAGGACGAGGTGGCCCCGGCCACGCGAACCTGGGAAGAGTTCTACCGCAACCGCTGGCAGCACGACAAGGTCGTGCGGAGCACGCACGGCGTGAACTGTACGGGGGGCTGTTCGTGGGCGATCCACGTCAAGGACGGGATCGTGACGTGGGAGATGCAGCAACTGGACTATCCGCAGCTCGAGGCCGGTTTGCCGCCCTACGAGCCGCGGGGTTGCCAGCGGGGTATTTCGTATTCGTGGTATCTCTACAGCCCGCTGCGCGTGAAGTATCCCTACATGCGCGGGGCGCTGCTGGATATGTGGCGGCAGGCGCGGGGGGAACACGACGATCCGGTCGAGGCGTGGCGTGCGCTGGTCGAGCATCCCGAATCGCGCAAACGCTGGCAGCGTGCCCGGGGCAAAGGCGGCTTTCGGCGGACGGACTGGGATACGGCGGTGGAGCTGATCTCGGCGGCGAACATCTACACGATCAAGAAGTACGGCCCGGACCGGATCAACGGATTTTCGCCGATTCCGGCGATGTCGATGATCAGTTATGCCAGCGGGGCGCGGTTGTTGCAACTCATGGGGGGAGTGGCGTTGTCGTTCTACGACTGGTATTGCGACCTGCCGCCGGCTTCGCCCGAGACCTGGGGCGAGCAGACGGACGTGAACGAGTCGGCGGATTGGTATAACGCGAAGCTGCTGGCGGTGATGGGGTCGAACCTGAACATGACCCGCACGCCGGATTGCCACTTCGCCGCCGAGGCGCGGCACAACGGCAGCAAGATGTGGGTGTTCGCGCCGGATTTCAACCAGGTGGCGAAGTACGCCGACGAGTGGGTGGCGATCAACGCGGGGCAGGACGGCGCGTGGTGGATGGCGGTGAACCACGTGCTGCTCAAGGAGTTTCATCACGAAAAGCAGGTTCCGTATTTTCTGGATTACACGAAGCGGTATACCGACGCCCCGCTGCTGGTCGAGCTGGTCGAGGCCGGCGGGGTGTTGCGTCCGGGGCAGTACCTGCGAGCCAAGCGGCTGGAAAGCTACCAGGAGACCGAGCACGGCGACTGGAAGTTCCTGATGTGGGACAGCGGGACCGGAAGGGCGAAGATGCCGGGGGGCAGTGTCGGGCATCGGTGGGGGACGGAAAAGGGCAAATGGAACCTGTTGCTCAAGGATGCGCAGGACGGCAGCGACATCGACCCGGTGCTTACGTTCCTGGACGAGAGCGACGAGACGCCGACCGTCGCGTTCGACGATTTCGGGCAGGGGACGACGATCCGGCGTGCCGTGCCGGCCAAGCGGATCCAGACCACCGACGGCAAGACCGCGCTGGTGACGACGGTGTACGACCTGATGCTGGCGCAGTACGGCGTACCGCGTGGTCTCGCGGGCGATTATCCGGGGAGCTACGACGACGATACGCCGTACACGCCGGCCTGGGCGGAGAAGTACACCGGGATGGGGCGGGAGATGCTGGTACGGTTCGCGCGCGAGTGGGGTCGAACCGCCGAGCTCACCAAGGGCAAGTGTACGATCATCATCGGGGCGGGCATCAATCACTGGTATCACAACAACCTGATGTACCGGGCTGGCATTCACGCGCTGATGTTCTGTGGCTGCGTGGGCGTCAACGGGGGAGGTTTGGCGCACTATGTCGGTCAGGAGAAGCTGGCGCCGGGCGAGCCGTGGGGGGCGATCGCGTTCGCCAAGGATTGGTATCCGGCGGCGCGGCTCCAGAACGCGCCGAGCTGGCACTACGTACACACCGACCAGTGGCGTTACGAAAAGTCGTTCACCGATTACCACACCGTTCCGCCGGGGCAGGAACCGGGCTCGCTGGCGCAGGGCCACGCGATGGACGTGCAGGTGCAAGCGGTGCGCAACGGCTGGCTGCCGTTCTATCCGCAGTTCAACAAGAACCCGCTGGATGTTGTGCGCGAGGCACGAGCCGCGGGCGCCCAGACACACGACGAGATCGTGCGGTGGACGGTCGAGCAGCTCAGGAATCGCCGGTTGCGGTTTGCCGTCGAGGATCCCGATGCGGAGGAAAACTGGCCGCGGGTGTGGTTCATCTGGCGTGGCAACGCGCTGATGTCGAGCGCCAAGGGGCACGAGTATTTCCTCAAGCATTATCTCGGCACGCACACGAACGCGATCGCGGAGGATCTGGCTCAGGACGCGGTCAAGGAAGTGGCCTGGCACGAGAACGCGCCGCAAGGCAAGATGGACCTGGTGGTCGATCTCAACTTTCGCATGGACACGTCGGCGTTGTATTCCGACATCGTCTTGCCGGCGGCGACCTGGTATGAGAAGGCCGATCTGAACTCGACCGACATGCACACGTTCATCCATCCGCTGTCGGCCGCGGTGCCGCCGTGCTGGGAGGCCAAGAGCGACTGGGCGATTTTCCGGACGATCGCCAAGAAGTTTTCCGAGCTGGCCGAGCGGCATTTCCCCGAGCCGGTGGAGGAGCTGGTGGCGGCGCCGCTGCCGCACGATTCGCCGGCGGAAATCGCCCAGCCGGCGATGAAGAGCTGGATCGACGGGGAGATCGAAGCGATTCCGGGCAAGACGATGCCGAACCTCAAGGTGGTGACGCGCGACTACCGGAACCTCTACAAGCAGTTCATCTCGTTCGGGCCGCAGGCGCGTGACAACGGGCTCGGCGCGCACGGTACGCACTACGCGATCAAGGACCATTACGAGGAAGCGGCTCGCCGGCTGCCGACCGAGTCTTGGAACGGGCAAACGCTCTTGTCGCTCCGGGAGGACGAAAGCGTCTGCAACATCATTCTGCGATTCGCGACCGTCACGAACGGCGAGTTGGCGTACCGGTCGTACAAGAACATGGAGGAGAAGGTCGGCCTGCCGCTGGTGCACCTGGCGGAGCGCTGCCGCGGCGTGGAGATCAGCTACAAGGCGCTTCAGTCGCAGCCGCGGCGGTTCATCAACAGCCCGATGTGGTCGGGATTGATCGAGCGTGGGCGGGCGTACGCACCGTTCACGTACAACGTCGAGGCGCTGGTGCCGTGGCGAACGCTGACGGGCCGGCAGCACCTGTACCTGGATCATCCCGGCTATCTGCAATTCGGCGAGCACGTGCCGACCTACAAGCCCAAGCCACTGCCGACGCAGTACGCGGACCTGAAGTTCAGCCGGGAGGTCGGCAAGACCATGATGCTGAACTACCTGACGCCGCACGGCAAATGGCACATTCACTCGACGTATGGCGACAACGAGCGGATGACGACGCTTTCGCGCGGGGTCGAGCCGCTGTGGATCAACGACCATGACGCCGCCGACCTGGGGATCAAGGACAACGACTGGGTTGAGGTTCACAACGATCACGGGGTGGTGGTGACGCGGGCGGCGGTGAGCGCGCGCATTCCGCGGGGGATCTGCATTCAGTACCACTCGCCGGAGCGGACCTACTCGGTGCCGAAGTCGCCGATCCGGGGCTACCGGCGGGCGGGGGGGCATAACAGTCTGACGCGCACGCGCCTGAAGCCGACGCTGATGGTGGGCGGGTACGGTCAGTTTACGTATCACTTCAACTACTGGGGGCCGACCGGGGTGAACCGCGACACGCACATCCTGGTGCGCAAGTGCCCCGAGCTGACATGGTGATCCTGGAGCAGAGCCCATGAACGTACGCGCCCAGATATCGATGGTGTTTCACCTGGACAAGTGCATTGGATGCCACACGTGCAGTGTTGCCTGCAAGAACATCTGGACGGACCGCAAAGGCACGGAGTACATGTGGTGGAACAACGTCGAGACCAAGCCCGGTACGGGGTTTCCGTCGGTCTGGGAGGACCAGGACAAGTATCACGGCGGGTGGGAGAAGCACAACGGCTCGATCCGTCTCAAATCGACGGGCAAGGGGCGGGTGGTGCTGAATATCTTCCACAACCCGCACATGCCGAGCATGGACGACTATTACGAGCCGTGGACCTACGATTACCAGAACCTGTTCCATGCTCCCGAGGGGCCGGACCAGCCCACGGCGCTGCCGATCTCGCGGGTGACGGGCAAGTACGTTGATATCAAGTCGGGGCCCAACTGGGACGACGACCTGGGGGGCTCGCCGATCTACGCCGCCCACGATCCCAACCTGAAGGGGCTGAGTGACGAGCAGCGTGCCCAGCTCTTCGCGATCGAGCGACTGGTTTTCTTCTACTTTCCGCGGATTTGCAACCATTGTCTGAACCCGGCGTGCGTGGCGTCGTGTCCGTCGGGGGCGTTGTACAAGCGCGGCGAAGACGGCATCGTGCTGCTGGATCAGAAACGCTGCCGGGCGTGGCGTTCGTGTGTCGCGGCCTGTCCGTACAAGAAGACGTACTACAACTGGCATACGGGCAAGTCGGAGAAGTGCATCCTGTGTTTCCCGCGCGTCGAGACCGGACAGGCGCCGGCTTGTTTCCACTCGTGTGTGGGGCGGATTCGCTACCTGGGGGTGCTGCTCTACGACGCGGACCGCGTCGAGGCGGTCGCCAGTCTGCCCGATCACGAGCTGATCGACGGGCAGCGCTCCTACATTCTCGATCCGCACGATCCGGCGGTGATCGCCGAGGCGCGCAAGAACGGCGTGCACGAGTCGATGATCGAGGCGGCACAGAAGTCGCCGGTATACCAGTTCGTGAAGGTATGGAAGATCGCGTTGCCGCCGCACATCGAGTATCGCACGTTGCCGATGCTGTTCTACGTGCCGCCGATGGCGCCGGTGATGGCCCAGCAGCGTGGCGACACGGTCGAGCACGTCAGCGACGACCTGTTTCACGACATCGAGCAGTCGCGGGTGCCGCTGAAGTTCCTGGGAAACCTGTTCGGCGCCGGGCACGAGGCCAAGGTGCTCTATGCACTGCGCAAGCAGAAAGCGGTGCGCTGGTATCGGCGGGCGCTGACCGTCGGCGACGTCACGATGGAAACCGCCGAGCGCATGTTGCACGAGGCGGAGTGTTCCGTTGCAGAAGCCGAGGCGATTTACCGCCTGACGTCGCTGTGCACGGTGGACGACCGGTTCGTCATTCCGCCGTCACACCGGGAGGAGGCGATCGAGATGACCGAGGATACCCACGAGCACCGGCAGTGTGCGGGCTTTGGTTTCCTGGCCGGGCCGCGGAGGGGGCTGTGATGGCGGGCGGGCGGGATCTCTGGGACCACCTGGCGGCGTTGGTGACGTATCCGCGCGGGGACTACGCGGCGGCGGTCGCGGCCGCGCGGGATGCGCTGGCCGCGGCGCAGCCGGGCGTCGAATCGCACCTGGCGGCGCTGAT
>JALSRY010000014.1 GCA_026984555.1 Phycisphaerae bacterium | reverse complement strand
CGGTCGCGCGGAATGCGGACCGTCACGTCCTTGAGGTTGTGCTGGCGGGCACCGACGACCGTGATCGCATCCGGTTCACCGGCGACGGCGGCGCGACCCGTGGCCGGCCGGCTGTCTTTTCGACGCTTCGTGGCGTGTTCGGCGGCCAGCACCCCGCATCCGCCGAGCACCTCACGCAAAGCCCGCCCGGTGTGCGACGCCGCGTCCTGGGCAACCTCTTCCGGGGTGCCCTCCGCGACAATCCGCCCGCCGGCCTCGCCGCCTTCCGGGCCGAGGTCGATGATCCAGTCGGCGGTCTTGACCACGTCGAGGTTGTGCTCGATGACGACCACCGTGTTGCCGGCGTCCACGAAACCATGCAGCACGGCCAGCAGCTTGCGGATGTCGTCGAAATGCAGGCCGGTGGTGGGTTCGTCAAGCACGTAGAGCGTGCGGCCGGTGGCGCGCTTGACCAGCTCGCGGGCCAGCTTGATGCGCTGGGCCTCGCCGCCCGAAAGCGTCGTGCTGGGCTGGCCCAGCTTGATGTAGTCGAGGCCGACGTCGTGCAGCGTCTGGAGCATCCGGCGGATGCGCGGCACATTCTCGAAGTGTTCGAGCGCCTGCTGCACGTCCATATCGAGCACGTCGGCGATCGACTTGTGCTTGTACTGGACCTGGAGCGTCTCGCGCGCAAAACGCCGGCCCTCGCACACCGGGCAGGTGACCCACAGGTCGGCCAGGAAATCCATCTCGATCCGGTTGGCCCCGTTGCCCTCGCAGGCTTCGCAGCGCCCGCCGCCCTTGTGCGCCGAGACGTTGAAGCTGAACCTCCCCGGCTTGTAGCCGCGCAACTTGGCGTCGGGTAGCTTCGCGAAAAGCTGGCGTATCTCATCCAGGAGTTTGATATACGTAGCCGGGTTGCTACGCGGCGTGCGGCCGATCGGCGATTGGTCGATCGCGATGACCTTGTCGAGATGGTCGATCCCGTCGATGCGCTTGTGTCGGCCGGGTGTCGTCTTGGCCCCGTTCAGGTCGCGGGCCAGGGCCTTGTAGAGGATATCGTTGACCAGCGAACTCTTGCCCGACCCCGAAACGCCGGTGACGCAGATGAAGCGTCCCAGCGGCAGCCAGACGTCGATGTTGCGCAGGTTGTTGTGCGCCGCCCGTCGCACGACCAGCCAGCGCAGCCGGCCACGCGCAGGCTGCGCCCGGCTCGGTTTTTTCTTCACGGACGTGTCTTGGCGTCGAGCCATCGACCCTGTCGTACCCACCCCGCCGCACATCGTCCCCGACCGGCACCGGTCCACCGGAGCCAGCCCGACCGAATCGCACATGATACCGCGCCGGCCCGGCGTCGCCCGCTCCCGGGTGCGGACACGACGCGAGGACACGAAACAGGCCGGGGGCCACGGCCGGCCCGGCCTCCTCGGTCACCATGTTCAACGGGTATATCGCCCCCGATCGCCGGCTGCGGGTTGCCCTCTGCCACAACCCGGACCGGACGCGGGAAACAAGCGGCTGGCCGCGCGGACCGGCGATCATCCCGTGGGCTACGGGCAACTCGTCCCATAAACGGCCAGCAGTGCCGAAAGGTCGGCCAGATCGACGCATCCCGAACGGTCGAGGTCCGCATCGGGGTTGAATGTTTCGTCGCCGACACACGTCCCGTAGGCGGCCAGCAGCGACGAAAGGTCGCCCAGGTCCACATCGCCGTCGGCGTCGAAATCGCCCGGCGTTCCCGCAACGTGAACCCACACCGTCCTGCTGATCGGCCCATTCGCGATCTGCACCGTCGCGTAGCCGGTGTGGTGGCCGGTCAGCAATCCCTCGGCGTTTACCGTCAGACGGCAGGTATCCGAGCTTTCATACGTCGTACCCAGCACCGCCGCCGTCACGTCACGTTCCACGCCGTCATCGAACTGGCCGATGACCTGGAGCTGTTGCGTCGGCGCGTAGCCGTACAGGCTGATGATCACCGGCAGTACGCGCAGCGACGTCAGCGTTGCGTTGGGGACGACCGTGACACTCACCGGCGTCGCCTCGGCCATCACCTCGTTCGCATCGAAGGCGTAGGCTTGCACGGTCAACTCGCCGATCGCGTCGGGCGTGATGTCGAGTGTCACTTCAAACGGTGCCTCCTCGTCGATCACCGCGTCCTCGGCGCAGACGACGAGCACCCGTGCCGGAACGTAATCGCCCAGCGGCTCGACCGTGACGCTCAGCGGCTGACCGGGCTCGATGGTGGTCCCCGCCGCCGGGCTCGTGATCGCGAGCGCGTCGTCGCGTGTGTTCCAGTCGGGCAGGTTCGGAGCCGGCGCGGGCCGCGGCGAACCGCCACCGAATCCCGAAGCGAACTGGGAGCTGTCGGTCGGAGCGACCAGCAAATCGGCGGCGATATCGGACACATACGACTCGTGCGTAACGGTCGTGTGAATGCCATACGAGGGCACGAGCAGATCGAGCCCGACGATGGATGTCGCCGGCGAGCCCGTACCCAACCCGCCTTCCTGGCTGAGCCGCCCAACGATTACATCGTGCTGATACGCCGGCGGAAAGACGTCTCCCAGAACACCGAAGAAATCCAACACCGTCAGGATGATTCGCCCCGCCGACGGCAAGGTTCCGATCAGGGCCGCTTCCATGGCGTCCGAGCCGCCTTTTCCGGCGATTGCATGCACCGGCAGCGAAACCCCCCGCAACCCCGTGATCGCCGGCGAATCGGGCTTGAGATCGCTCACCGCACCACATTCCATGCAGCCGAGAAACGAGAGGATCCGGCCGATCAACGTGCGGTGCCCGTCCTCGTCGAGCAGGTAATCCGCCAGCGGCGAACCAAAGTGCGGCGTGTCGACGGTGATGAGTTTGTGAATGTCGCCGGCCCGGTAGTTGTCGTCCCGGATGTAGTCACCGAGCATGTTGGAGGCGTACATGCGTGAGAGCAGTCCCCCCATGCTGTGCCCGAATACATCCGCCTGCGTCGCCGCGATGCCCATCAGACGCATCGTGTCCACCGCCGTCTCGATCCCCTTGCGCGGCTTGTCCACGTTGCGAATGAAATGATCGGCGTGCGTACCGCTGTAATCGACGGCGTAGACCACCGGGAAACGCGGATCGGACTGAATCTCCCAGCCCCATGTCCCGGCGCTGGACCAGAGTCCATGCACCAACACCACGGGAGGGCGGTAGAGCACGGCCGACTCGGTACCCGGTGGCACCTCCCCGCCGCTGGAGGGCTGGTACTCGGCCTGGACCTGGATCGACCGGGAAGGCGAGTTCTCTCCGCCGACGGCGGCCACAAAATCCACCGGCCCGGTCAGGACCGCGAAGGCGGTGAAGCTGCCGTCGGACATCTCGTGCGCAGAGACGGTGATTTCCGAACCGCCTCCGGTACTCCCGACCTCGCCGAGCGTACCGATTTCCGAAGATAACTGGCCGCCATCGTCCAACAACCGGAACGTCACGTCTCCGCTCTCGGGCAGGTCGGGCACGCGCAGCAACAACCGCGTCACGCCGTCGGCGACGAGCTGGTTGATCTCTGCATCGGGAACGTAGGTGCCCAGAGTGTCCCAGTCGGTGATGATCTCCCCATCGGCCAGGAGGTCGGGGTTGGGGTCGATGAACTCGATGTTGACGTAGCCGACCATGAACGTGGCAACGATCGCATCCTTGTCCGGATCAAAGTAGTGGTCTTCGCACTCGTCGAAAATGATGTCGTAGGTGCCGGGCAACAGCGGACCATCCGGTCCGGTCTGCTCGATCGGCTCGTCGATGAAACCGCTCGTGCTCGACGGCTGCACGAGCTGCCGCTCGGGAATGACCTTCAGCGGATCGAGCGCCACGTGTTCGGTACCGCTGACGGCGTCGTGCCGAACGACGTACACCAGTGCTGTGATGTTCACACCCGCCCACGAATCACACTGACCGGTCGGCGGACACGCCGTACAGTTGCCCCAGAAATCCGCCGGGTAGAAGTCGATCGAGCCGACTTCCATGATGACCTCTTCGTTCGGCCCGTACAGGTACTTGTACAGGCCGGCCCAGCCGCCACGGGCCGGAGCCACCGCTCCGGCGACCAGCACCACCCCCGCCAGCAGCGCTATCCCCTTGCGTGCCGCGGCATACGGAGCGAAGAGAACGCCGAACGCGCGAACAACTCGCTCGGCAACCGGACGTGCGATCATGGCCTGATGGGACATCGTTCCTCCCGTGTGCGGATGTTCGATAAACTGCGAGACATGTGCAATCATACCGGAAAACGTCTCCGGCGGGGACCGGCTTCGATCCGCCACGCCGGCATGCGGGGCGGGCGCCGCCTGCCCGGCCAAGGCTGTTTCCCGATCGGTATCTCGCGAATCTTCGAACCGCGGGGGGCGGCGCACTACAATACGCCGTCATGGACCTCGACGCGGAAATCTGCCACTGCTACCACGTTTCGCTGCGCAAGCTGATCCGGTTTGCCCGGCGAACCCGCCCCACCCACCCCGCACGCATGAGCGAGTGCCTCGGGGCGGGGACGGGCTGCGGCGGGTGCGTGGCGAAGCTCGCGTTGATCGCCGAGATGGCCGGACAGCCCGACGAGGAGATCATCCGCGCGATTGCCGAGCGTTGGCCATACGACTAACCTCTTCGCTGCGCATCCGCGGTCCGGCCGCGGTGGTCTTCCCTCACGCAAGGAGCCAACCAACATGGCGGAGCTTACCAGACGGGACCTGCTCGGAACCGCAGCGCTGGTCGGCGGATGGTTCGCGCTCGCGGGCGATACCGCGCTGGGCCAGGCGCCCCCGGCCCGTCCGCAAGGAGCGACCGGCGGACCCTACACACTTCCCGCCCTGCCGTTCGGCTATGCGGACCTGGAGCCCTATATCGACGCGCAGACGGTGAAGTTGCACCACGATATCCACCACGCCGGCTACGTGCGCAACGCCAACGCCGCCATCGCCGAGCTGGGACGCGTGCGGCAAATCGGCGGCCAGGAGGTGCGCCAGGTGCGCGCACTGACCGATCGGCTGGCGTTCAACCTCGCCGGCCACCTGCTGCACACGATCTACTGGTCCAACATGACCCGCGACGGCGGCGGCCGCCCCGAGCCGGACAGCGCGATCGGTAAGATGATCCGCCGCGATTTCGGGTCTTTCGACGCCTTCGCGGGGCAGTTCCAGGCCGCGGCGCAGCAGGTGCAGGGCAGCGGTTGGGGGATTCTCGCATACGAACCCACGGCCCGCCGGCTGCTCGTGCTCCAAGCCGAAAAGCACCAGAACCTCGCCGTCTGGGCGGCGGTACCACTGCTGGTTCTGGATGTCTGGGAGCACGCCTACTACTTGCGTTACCAGAACAAGCGCTCCAGCTATATCAAGGCGTTCATGAACGTCGTCAACTGGAAGAACGTGGACCAGCGGCTGCGGGCCGCGACGGGGGCCGCGTAGACACCGGCGGGGAGCGACGTTGACCCACAACAGCCCGTCCAACTCCGACCCGCCGACCCGATCGGCCGGCGGTCCACCTTCGCCGCCGCCTCCGGCCGACCCGCCGACGCGCTGGGCGATTCTGATCCCGGCGATGACGCTGTTGATCGCGCCGATCCTGGTCATATCCCAAATCGCCGCCCATATGCGGGTCGATGTGGTGGACGACCAGCTCTTCGGCTACTTCGGCTGGCGCATCGCGCACGGTGCGGTGCTCTACCAGGACGTGTGGGACAACAAGCCGCCGGGGATCTACTGGACCAATGCCCTGGGGTTTCTCCTCGGGGGCGATCATTACGCCGGTGTGATCGTACTCTGCGTGTTGGCGGTCGTGGCATCG
>JALSRY010000013.1 GCA_026984555.1 Phycisphaerae bacterium | reverse complement strand
CCCCCCACTACCCGAAACCCACCGTCTCTTCATCGCGGGGCGTGTCCTCGAAGCGCGCGGTCCCGGCGGCGTTCGTTCGGCCGAAACAGACGAATCCGACCGGCGGCGCGTTCCCGCAAGGCGCGGTTTGCCGCCGACCGCGCGGATGCTAGGATATGGGTATGCTGCGGAAGGTGCTGCACAGCAAGATTCACATGGGCCGGGCGACCGGGGCGTCGCCGGCGTACATGGGGTCGATCACCATCGATGCCGACCTCCTGGCACGCGCGGGTATGCGTGTCAATGACGTCGTGCTCGTGGCGAATTGCCGCACCGGCGCACGCTTCGAAACGTACATATTCCGCGGCGAGCCAGGCTCGGGCGTCATCGAGGTCAACGGCGCCGCCGCCCGGCTCGTCAAAGTCGGCGACGAGCTCATCATCATGCATTTCGCGCTGATGGACGAGGTGGAATACGAGCAGCATCGGCCGGTCGTGCTCCTCATGCGCGCGGACAACACCGTCCGGCAAGTCCTCCACTACGACCCCGATCCCGTCCACGTCGCCTCGTGAGGCGCGTCGGTACGCTTCCGCGCGGCGCACGGTCTGCGGGTCATGTTTCTCTGACGGGGGAGCGGTTCCACACGTCTTGCGTTGTGGGCGCTATTTCTCACCCAGCATTCGCCGGTGGCGGAAAAACGCGCGGAGGAGTTCGGCGCACGGTTGCGCGAGCACGCCGCCGGTGGTTTCCACCTGGTGGTTGAGCCGCGGGTCGCGGGGAATCTGGTACAGCGAGTCGCACGCTCCGGTCTTTTCGTCGCTGGCGCCGTAGACCAGTCGGCTGAGCCGGGCGAGCACGAGGGCACCGGCACACATCGCGCACGGTTCGAGCGTCACGTACAGCGTGCAACGCTCCAGCCGCCAATGACCGATGTAGCCGGCGGCGGCCGTCAGGGCGATCATCTCGGCGTGCGCGGTCGGATCCTGGAGCTTTTCGCGTTGGTTGAAACCGCGGCCGATCACACGCCCCGCGTGCACGACGAGTGCGCCGACGGGAACGTCTTCGCTGTCGAGTGCGCGGCGGGCGAGCTCGATCGCTTCCTGCATGAATCGCCGATCGATTTCGTCCTGGTGCAGGTCAGGCGTCATGAGCCTTTCCGTTTGGTACGCGGTGGTGCGGGGCGTATCATGCGGCGGGCAGGTGGATCGCGACCGCCGATCGCCGAAATCGTACCCGGTGGTGGTGGTGGTTGTCACGTGCCGCGTAGCGGCGTGTCCGATGGAGAGAACAAGCGATGCCTGAGTCCGCTTTTGTCGATTTACCGATCGCGGAGTTTCTGGAACGATTGTCGTCCGACGCCCCGGCGCCGGGTGGGGGGGCGGCTGCGGCCTTGGTGGGGGGGCTGGCGGCGGCACTGGGCAAGATGGTGTGCGCCCTGACCGCGGGACGCCAACGCTTCGCCGGTGTCGAGCCGCAGATTCGCCAGGCCGCCGCCCGGCTGACGCGAGCCGGTGTCCTGCTACGACCGCTGATGGACGAGGACGCGGCGGCCTACGGCCAACTGCACGCGGCGCTGAAGATGGACAAGACCGACCCGCGGCGCAAGCTGCGCGTGGTCGAGGCGGCGGCCCTGGCGGCGGCGGTTCCGCTGGAAACCGTCGCCGTGTGCCGACACGTGCTTGAAGATCTGTGTCGGCTCGCGGAAATCGGCAACCCCAACCTGCGCGCCGACGTGGAAGCCGGCGCCTGGATGGCGCGGGCGGCGATGCACGCGGCGGCCGCGAACGTCCGGGCCAACTTGCCCTTGCTGGACGAGCAGCAAGCGGAGACCGTCGCAGCCGAACTCGAACATCTCCTGACCGAGGCCACCGCTGAACCGGCGCAAGACGCAACCGACGGGCCTCGCACATGAAGACCTTTTCCCTCCAGTCCGGTTCCAACGGCAACGCGATCTACGTCGAGGCCGACGGCCGGCGGCTGCTCTTCGACGCCGGCATCAGCGGACGGCAGGCCCGGCTCCGCATGGCCGAGCACGGCCGCGACATCCGCCGTGTCGATGCGTTGTTCCTCTCGCACGATCATCGTGACCACGTTCGCTGTGCCGGCATCTACCAGCGTTTGTTCGGCATCCCGATCTACGCCACCGAGCCGACGATCTGCGCGATCGGCGACCAGCTCGGCAAGCTGAAGGACGTGAGAACATTCGCCGCGGGAGAGACGATCACGCTCGGCGACGTTCTGGTCCATACGCGGCCCACGCCGCACGACGCCGCCGATGGTGTCACGTTCGTGATCGAGGCGACCGGGCGGCGCCTGGGCATCTTCACCGACCTGGGCCACCCGTTCGACGGTCTCCCGGCCCAGCTCGCGTCGGTGGATGCGGCGTACCTGGAGAGCAACTACGACCCGCGCATGCTCGCGGAGGGGGACTATCCGCCGGAATTGAAGCGGCGCATCCGCGGCGCCGGCGGACACATCTCCAACCACGAGGCGGCCGCGTTGTTGCGGCACTGCGGCGGCCGGCATCGGTGGATTGCGCTGGCCCATCTCAGCGAGCACAACAACCACCCCGACGTCGCGCTGCAAACGCACTACGCCATCCTCGGCGACGCCGCGCCGCCGCTGCTCGTCGCGAGCCGCTACGGCGTCTCGGGCGTGCTCGAGGTCTGATGCGCCCGCGTCCGCCGGCTCAGTCGAAGTCGAAATCGAAATCGAACGACCAGTCGTCGTCGCAGTCGCCGAACCAGCAATCGCCGTTGTCGAAGATGTCCCGCCAATCGAACGAATGGTGATGGTGACCGTCGGTGACGACCTCGTAATCGATTCCGAAGATCGAACCGTGTTCGGGGATGTCACAAACGAGGAACGCCTGCATCGCCGCGATCGTCGAGATCAGCAGCACCCATTTCTTCGTGCCGTGCATGGCCTTGCCACCTCCGTCGATGAGTCCCGTTGCGCCAAGACGGAGACACGGGCGAGGGGCAAAGGTTAGGGGGGTGGCGGGTGAGGATCCAGCCGCGGAAGAATGCGGAGGCGATCGGGATAGTCGGGGTCGAGCTGGAGGATTTTGCGGTATTGCTGGGCGGCTTCGGTCCGGTTGCCGGCCTGCCAGAGCGCGTCGGCCAGCTTCGCCAGCAGCGGTACCTCGTCCGGACGCAGTTCCACCGCCCGGCTCAGCAGTTCGCGGTACATCGTTCCGTCGCCGCGCTGGTTGTACAGCTCGGCCGCTTGGACGAACGCGCCGGAGAGGATTTCCGCCTGCCGGTGGGGGCTCTTACGGGCCCGCAACCGGCTGTAACGCAGGAACTCCGCGGGCCGGCCGGCGTCGAGCGCCAGTTCGGCGGCGGCCGTGAGCAACTCCGGCGTGGCGCCGGGAAGCCAGGCGTCTTCCCGGTCTCGCAGCAGCGCCAGGCCCACCTCGGGCTTGCCCAGCCGTTTCCAGATGCTGGCGAACATGCCCAGGGCCTCGGGACGACGACATCCCCCGTCCAACGCCCGGCGCAACTCGTAGAGCGCCGACCGGCGCGGGCAGCACAGGAACGTATCCGGCGGTTCCCGCAGGGACACCAGCAGCCACCCGTCCACGAACCGACCCGCACGCCCCCCCGGCACGCGACGCAACCGCGTCCGGCCGAGCCACTGGCCGAGACCGAAGTAGGCTCGCGCGGCGTCGAAATGCCGGCGGGTCGAGCATGTGCCGAGTTTCTTGTCCGCTTCGTCGAGTACGTCGAGCGCCTGGCCGTAGCGACCCTCGTCGAGCAGTTGTTCCGCCAACGCCGTCCACAACGCCTCGTGTCGAGGATAGCGGCGCAGGGCTCGGCGGAGTGTGGCGAGGGCACGCTCGGGTTCGCCTTGCTGTCGCGCGGCCTGCGCCAACAGGAGCGTCCCGCGGGGTGCGAGCCGTCGTTCGAGCGGGGCGAGTTCCCGGGTGATATCGGCCCAGGCATGCTGCGCCGCGCAGGACCGGGCGAGCTGCGCGCAGGCCGCCTCGTTGCCGGGGGCATGCCGCACGCGCTGCAGCAATACGGCCAGCGGCTCGGTGGCCGAGGGCGCAGGAGCCGACGTACTCGGCGGTCCGGCCAGGGCCGGGACGACCGCGAGCACCAAACTCAGCCATGTCGCACTTGTGCAAGTGAACGCTCTTCGCATACCCTTTCCGCTGTCGCGAGGGTTTTTCGAATCCGGCCGGGGTGGATTCCTCCGAGCGAGCGGGTTTTCGAGCACCGCGCGGCCAGATCAGCTTCGGGTTTTCGCCGGTAGGACAGCGCCCACCGCGTCTCATTGTGACGGGCCCAGCAGGTGGCGGCAATCGAAATGATGGATGAACACACGCTGGAGTGTCTGGACTTTTTCCGCGTTCGCGAAATGCTGGCCGGTTGCGCCCTGACCGAACTCGGCCGCAAGCTCGCCGGGACGATCCAGCCGGTGGCCAACGAGAAGCTGGTTCGGCGATGGTTTGCGCAATTGCGCGAGTTCCAGGCGTTCGCAGAAGAGCGCGGCCTGCCACCGCTCGGCGGGCTGACCGACGTGCGCGAGACGGTGCAGCGCTGCGCGCCGCCGCTGAAGGTGGATGTGGACGACATGGCGCGGATCGGCGACGCCTTGGCGGCGACCCACGCGGTGGCGACTTGGCTCGCCGCGTTGCCCGCGGACAGCGGCGAGCTGCGCCATCTGGCCCAACGCGTGGGAGACTTCGAAACGATCGCGACGCGCATCCGCGCGGTGATCGACGAACGCGGCCAGGTGCGCGATGATGCCAGCCCGAAACTGGCGGGTATCCGCGCGGAGATTCGCCGGGCCGGTCAGCAGATCCGCGCCACGGTCGACCGGCTGTTGCACGAGCCGGAGACCCGCAAACTGCTCCAGTTTCCCAACTACACGTTTCACAACGACCGGCTGGTGTTGCCCGTGCGGGCCGAGTACCGCGGGCGCATGCCGGGGATCGTGCACCGCAGTTCCGACAGCGGGGCGACGATCTACGTCGAGCCGTCGCTGGCGGTCGAGCTGAACAACCGGATCAGCAACTTGCGTGCCGAAGAAGCCGAGGAGATTGCGCGGCTGCTGTGGGAGCTGGCCCACGAGGTCTACATCAACGCCGAGCCGATCATCAAGACCCTCGACGCGTTGGCGGTACTCGACCTGCTGGTGGCCAAGCATCGGCTTGCGCAGCAATACGAGATGCGCTGTCCCGAGCCCTGTTCCGAGCCCCGGCTCGCGGTACGCAACGCCCGCCATCCCCTGTTGCTCGAGCTGGCCCGCCGGCGGGCCGCGGACGAGGCGGAGCCGCTCGCGGTCGTTCCCATCAGCTATCGCCTCGGCGACGATTTCGCCATGCTTGTCATCACCGGCCCCAACACCGGCGGCAAGACGGTTACGCTCAAGACCATCGGGCTGCTGACGCTGATGGCCCAGGCCGGCCTCCCCGTTCCGGTCGACGAGGGCAGCACGTTCGGTTTGTTCAAACACGTGATGATCGACATCGGCGACGAGCAGAATATGCAGCAGTCGCTCAGCACGTTCAGCGCCCACCTTCAACGCCAGATGGAAATGCTCCACAAGGCCGACGCCCGCTCCCTGCTGCTGATCGACGAGCTCGGCGCGGGAACGGACCCCGACGAGGGCGCCGCGCTGGGCCGGGCGATCCTCGACGAGATCCTGCGGCTGGGCGCCCGCTGCGTCGTGACGACGCACATCGGCGCGCTCAAGGGTTTCCCGCTGACGCGCGAACAGGCCGAGAACGCGTGCGTCGAGTTCGACACGGAGACACTGCGTCCGACCTATCATCTGCGTATCGGCGAGGCCGGCCAGAGCAA
>JALSRY010000012.1 GCA_026984555.1 Phycisphaerae bacterium | reverse complement strand
GGGCCGCCAGGTTGATTACATACACCAACGCGCCGATCGCTTCCGGCGTTCCCGCGTGTTTCTCGGCGTAGGCCCGGAAGCGGGGCAGAAACACCTGGCTCGGCCGGGGGGGCATCGGGCTTTTCGTGCCGCCGGCGGAACCGTCGTCTTTTCGGGAGTGCAGTTCTTGGTACCACGCCTGCCGCGCCTGGTTGAATTCTGTGACCAGCTTGTCGAATTCCTCATCCGCCGGTGCCGCCTGCACGAGGAGCGCCACCAGCGTCCAGAGAATCATCGTTCGCATGTGATTCGTCTCCTTTCGCGATGAAGTGCCCGGTTCTGTTCGACAGCCGGCCTTCGGCACGAGCTTGTCGCAAGAAGCCATTGTACGGCGGGTCTGGCGGAGTTGCTCCACGAAAATAAGACGAATACGCCGCCCGGGGGCGAATGCCCCCCCGCGGCCGCGGTCGCCCAACGGAGCGTGCGCCCGGCGGCGCGGAGCGCGGCTCGTGGGACGCCCACCGCAGACTCGTGTCCCACGCCCGGTGCCTCGCCGGTGGCAAATCGCCAAATCTTGGCGGTGGCCTTTCGGTCGCAGGCGACCTCGCTAGAATGGTGGATCGGACCGAAACACCACCAGCGGGCGGGGCGGTCACCGCCCGCATTTGTGGCTTACGCAACGAGGTCATCATGAAAATCGCCGTACCCGCGGAAATCCGGGAAAACGAACGCCGGGTCGCGCTCGTTCCGGAATCGTGCAAGAAACTCACCAAGGCCGGTGTCGAGGTGGCGATCGAAAGCGGTGCCGGAGAGAAGGCGTACTTCTCCGACGACGCGTACCGCGACGTCGGCGCAACCATCGAAACCGATCTCGCCGGGTTGCTCGGCAGCGCCGATTTCGTGCTCAAGGTGCAACCGCCGCTGGAGAACCCCAAGGTCGGCAAGCACGAAGTCGATCTGCTCAAGGAAGGCGCGATGCTGATCACGTCGTTGCTGCCGATCCGCAACCTCGACGCGGTCAAGCGGCTGGCCGAGCGGAAGATCAGCGCGTTTTCGACCGACTGCATCCCCCGCACCACGCGGGCACAGTCGATGGACACGCTCTCCTCGATGGCGAACATCGGCGGCTACAAGGCCGTGCTGATCGCGGCGATGGAGTTGCCCAAGTATTTCCCCATGTTCATGACGGCCGCGGGCACGATCTTCTCGGCCAAGGTCTTCGTGATCGGAGCGGGCGTCGCCGGATTGCAGGCCATCGCGACCGCCAAGCGGCTCGGCGCCACCGTCACGGCTACCGACACCCGCCGCGCGGTCGAAGAGCAGGTCCACAGCTTGGGCGCTCGGTTCGCGGCCGTCGAAAGCGACGAGGACGCGCAGACCGCCAGCGGGTACGCCAAGGAGCTCTCGCAGGAGTTCTACAAACGCCAGGCCGAGCTGATCGCCAAGCAGTGTGCCGCCAACGATGTCGTCATCACGACCGCGCTCATCGGCGGCGTCAAGGCGCCCAAGCTCATCACCGAGGAAATGGTGCAGGCCATGCACCCCGGCTCCGTCATCGTCGATCTCGCGGCCGAGGCGGGCGGCAACTGCGTGCTCAGCGAACCGGGCAAGACCGTCGAGAAGCACGGCGTCAAAATCTGCGCCCCGCTCAACCTTCCGTCGAGCATGCCGCTGCACGCCAGCATGCTCTATTCACGCAACCTGACTACGTTCGTGATGGAGTTCTGGAAGGATGGGCAGTTCAACCTCGATCTGGAAGACGAGATCATCCGCGGCGCCTTGGTCACGCACCAGGGCGAGGTACTTCACGAAGGCGTCAAGAAAGCACTGGAAGGTGGTGAGGGCTGATGTTAGCTGAACTCCTGGCAACCGGGGCGTCGGGCGAGATGCTCCCGACACTGGCCAAGAACCTCGGGGTGTTCGTGCTCGCGATCATGCTCGGGTTCGAGGTGATCGTGAAGGTGCCCCCGACCCTGCACACCCCGCTGATGTCCGGCTCGAACGCGATCTCGGGCATCACGATCGTCGGCGCTTTGCTGATTGCCGGCGCCCATTTCGAGGGACACCCGTGGATCAACGTCGTTTTCGGGTTCCTGGCGGTGATGTTCGCCATGATCAACGTGGTCGGCGGGTTCGTCGTCACCGACCGCATGCTCGCCATGTTCAAGAGAAAGTAGAGGCCGACGACCATGAACTTCAGCGTTCTTTTCGGCCTTCTGGCCCAGACCGAACCCAACCCCACCACCCACCAGGCCGCCGCCCTGATGACCAAGGCCGCCGAACAGGCCGAGCACGCCGCCCAGGCACTCCAACACGCCGCCCAGGCGTCCCGGTTCGGCGTGGTCGATTTCTTCGTCTACCTCGCCTACCTGATCGCGGCCATGCTGTTCGTCTTCGGCCTCAAGCGGCTCTCCTCGCCGCGTACCGCTCGCAACGGCAACATCATCGCCGGCGTCGGCATGTTGATCGCCATCGTCGTCACGTTGCTCGACCAGCACATCGTCGGCTTCGGCACGATCATTGCCGGCGCCATCGTCGGCGGGGCCATCGGACTCATCGCCGCCAAGAAAGTGCCCATGACCGGCATGCCCGAGATGGTCGCGTTGTTCAACGGCTCCGGCGGAGCCGCCTCCGCCGTCGTCGCCCTCGCCGAATACTGGCGCGGCAAACCCGCCGACCTGCCCGGTGACACGGCGTTGACCATCGGCCTGAGCATTCTCATCGGCATGGTGACGCTCACCGGCAGCGTGCTCGCCTTCGCGAAACTCCGGGGCACCTCGATCCGCGGGGTGCGCCTCGGCAACCCGCTGGCCTTCGCCGGGCAGCACTATGCCAACTTCCTCGCCCTCGGCGTGGTGTTCATCCTCGTGATCCTGCTCGGCTACACCCCGGGAGCACAGTGGGCCGTGGTGATCATTTTCATCCTGGCGACCCTGCTCGGGATCACGCTGGTTTCCCCCATCGGCGGGGCGGACATGCCCGTCGTGGTGTCCCTGCTCAACTCGTACTCCGGGTTGGCGGCGTGTGCGACCGGGTTCGTCCTGAACAACGCCGGGCTGATCATCAGCGGAGCGCTGGTCGGTGCCTCCGGCCTGATCCTCACGAACATCATGTGCAAGGCGATGGACCGGTCGTTGCTCAACGTGCTCGCGGGCGGGTTCGGGCAGGATATCGCCGCCGCCGGCAGTACCCAGGCCCAGGAAGGACTCACCGTCCGCAAAATGGATGCCGAGGAAGCGGCGATGGTGCTCGAAGCCGCTCAGAGCGTCGTGATCGTCCCCGGCTACGGCATGGCCGTGGCCCAGGCGCAGCACGTCGTCGCGGAAATGGCCGAGTTCCTCCGCGAAAAGGGAATCGACGTCAAGTTCGCGATTCACCCCGTCGCCGGCCGCATGCCCGGCCATATGAACGTGCTCCTGGCCGAGGCGAACGTCGATTACGAGCTGCTCCACGACCTCGAGCTCAACTCGGAAATGCCGCAGATCGACGTGGCGCTCATCATCGGCGCCAACGACGTCGTCAACCCCAGCGCCCGCGACGATCCGAGCAGCCAGATCTACGGCATGCCGATCTTCGACGTGGACAAGTGCAAGACGGTCATGGTCTGCAAACGCAGCCTCAACCCCGGTTTCGCCGGCATCCAGAACCCGCTGTTCTTCAAGGAGAACACGACGATGCTCTTCGGCGACGCCAAGCAGATGATTACCGACATCCTCCGGGCCCTCAAGGAGGGCTGAGCCCACGCGCCGCCCGGCAGCTTCCGGTGCGGACACAATCATGAGACGATGCTCCAGCGGGGCGGCGGGATTCGATTCCGCCGCCTCGGCTCGTATCTCCCGGCCTGTTCGTGACCGGCGCCCGCCACGCCGATACACCGGCCGCGGCGCGCCGTCGTGAAGACGGGTCGCCGCGGCCTTCGTGCAAAAGGGAGACGGACAGCAGCAGGATCGTTTCAACGCCCGCCGCCGGGCTGCCGCCCGCTACCATCGCACACGCCGGTAACGCCGCACCTCGCGCGGGGCGCTACGCCGATGCCGGTACCGCACGATGCGGCGGGGCGGCGGCGCTCGGTGCGTGTGGACCACCCGCCGGTGCCCGCGCCGGTAGGATTCGCGCGCCCGGGTCTCGGCCCGAACGTGACCCAGCGGATCGCTGCGACCGGACGCCATGACGCGCGCCGGTCGACCGTATCGGCCGGTACTCACGCCGCCGCCGGCGGTTGCCGACCGTTGGATCGGGCCGTCCGCCACGGCCAGGCCCGTCGCGGAGGAGACCCGCCCGTCACGCCCGATGCTCATGTTGAAGGTCGTCGCGACTGCCGGCCCGAAACGCGGCGCGATCGCGTTGCTCACCGAGAGCGAGAGCCCGCTTTCATCCACCCCGACCGCTACGCCCCGCGCCAGGCTCACCGGCCCGCTCCGCGTATCCGTGCGGGCGAATCCGACCCGTCCCGCGTAGTGGGCACCCGCGGCGGCGGTTCCGTTGCGCTGGCCCCGCCGAGTGCCGGCCGTCGCCCACGTCTCCGCGTCGCTGGCCAGCGCCTCGGCGGCGAGAAAAGAAGCGAGAACAAAACCAAGCGTGAAATAGCGTTTCATGGCTGCTGCTCCTGTCACGAGTGCCTGCGTCTTCCGCACTATGGACGAGCCGGCCCGGGCAGGTATTCAACCGGGCCGGACTTCGCGGAGCGAAAATCCCCCCGCTCCTTGACATGCACCGATATGCGCATATGCTCATAATGGACCGCGAACGGAGTCGATACGATGCCGCGACCGCACAAATGCCGGCGAGTCGGCTGCCAGCCGGGAGCGCGGATGTTCAAGCCGGCGGGCGTGCCGGCCCGCGACCTGGAAACCATCGCCCTTCGGCTCGACGAGCTCGAGGCGCTGCGGCTGGCGGATCGGGACGGACTCTACCACGACGAGGCCGCCCGGCGCATGGGCGTCTCGCGGGCCACGTTCGGGCGGCTCGTGACCAGCGCCCGGCAAAAGGTTGCCGCGGCCCTGCTGGGCCCCAAGGCGATCGAAATCAAAGGAGGTCGCATTACCATGACCGATAAACGCAGATTCCAGTGCAACGAATGCGGGTATGTCTTCGACGTGCCGTTCGGGACCGGACGGCCCGAGCAATGCCCCCAATGTTCCTCGACCAATGTTTCCCGCGCCGATTCCCCCGGCGCGGGCGGACGCTGTCGCCGGCGGGGCGCTTGCGGCGGCGGTGGCCGCGGTCGCCGCCATCGACGCCGCGCCGCCGGACGCCCCATCGTCAACCCGGCCATCCCAACCCCTGCCCAACCCAACCAGGAGAACGAGACGTGAGAATCGCGATTGCAACCGACGACGGGAAACACGTGGCGGGCCATACCGGACGCTGCCGCGGGTTCGCGGTCTACGATGTCGAAGGCGACGCGGTGACTCCCCGCGAGTATCGGGAAAACACCTTCACACACCACCAGCGCGTCGGACCGTCGGGCGAGCACGACCACCACGCCGCCGCGCACTCCCACGCACCGCTGATCCAAGCACTCGACGATTGCAGCGTGCTCATCAGCCGCGGAATGGGGCCGCGACTCCTGGCGGACCTCTCCGCTCGCGGAATCGACGCCTTCATTTGCGACGCCGACGGCGTCGAACAGTCCGCCCGCGACTTCGCCGCCGGCCGACTCCAGCGGCTCGATGGCGGCGGCTGCTGCCACCATTGAGCGGCCACAAGCGGCACTACCCCGGCGCGTCACGCGGCGGCGCAAGCAACATCAGCTTTCCCGGTAACGTGTCGTAGTCGATCCGCGTCGCCGCGGCGGCCAGCACCTCGCCGTCGGCGTGGATCGGCGTC
>JALSRY010000011.1 GCA_026984555.1 Phycisphaerae bacterium | reverse complement strand
AGGCCGGCCTGATCGCCCGCTACGTGGATGACAACAACATGGTCTACGGGGGGATCGTCGGGCCTCGTGACGCCCAGATATGGGTGTGCATCGCCGGCGATTGGTTGAACATCGGCGACGCGTACGATTCCATGCACAATGGCGATGATTCCTGGCATATCACCAACGTCGGAACCGGTTGGCATACCCAGGAGCTGATCGTCGTCGGCGGCAATGTCGAACTCTATATCGACGGGGCACTGGTCGGCTCGGCCACCTTGCCGGCCGGGGCGCCCGACAGCGGCTACACCGGTTTCTGGTCGCAAGGCAGCAACGATCAGGGCTACCGCGACGACCACTGCGTACGCCCTGCGAACTAGATCCGGTGTGAGGAGATCCTGCCTGTGCGTGCTTTGTGGCCAACGGTCCCCGCCGATCGGGACGAATCCGCTCGCCGCCCGCGCCGTGGCGCGGCGTATGTCTTTTTCCTCGGCACCACCACGCTGGTGATGGTCATCGCCCTGTCGGCCATGACCGTCATGCGGATCGAGTCGCGCGGCGCCGACGACAACGCCGACGCCGTCGGCGCCCGTTTCTGTGCCCGCTCGGCGATCGAGCTGGGACTGCTCAAGATTCGCGACGACCCGGACTGGCGCACCAACCTCGGCAGCGGTACCTGGATCAACAACAAGAGCAACGGCGTCGGCCGCATGACGCTCCAGGTCACCATCGACTCCGACGTGGACGGCAACGCGAACAACGATCCGGTGGTGCTGACCGGCATCGGAAACCAGGGAAACGCGACCCACAAGATGACGGTCCGGCTCGAACCCCTCTCGGACGATGGCGGGCTGATCGTTTCCCCCGGCACCTGGAAACGCGCCGCGCTGTAGCCGCGGACTCGCGACGGGGTACACGCCGCACCGCACGTGCTTGCGGACACGCCGTGCGTTTTCGCTCCGCCGGCGGTCTTGGCCCGCGCCGGCGCGTTGCGGTATCCTCATGCACGCCGGATACCAGCGTTCTTGTTTGGAGAAAGTACCATGCCCAGCGCCACGCTCGAGCTCGATTATGCCAACGCACTTGCGGCCGCGGTCGGCCAGGCTCACGGTGTGTCACCCGCGGAAATCCGCCGCGCTCAGCCGGCGGTCAAGGCGGCGATCGTCCAGATCGAGAAGCAACGCCGACAGGGCGAACATCGCTACCGCGACCTGCCCGCCGACCGGGAATTGCTGCGCACGGTCAAGGCGGCCGCCCGGCGCTTCGGCCCGCGGATGAACAACCTGGTCGTGCTGGGCATCGGCGGGTCCGCGCTCGGCATGATCGCCCTCCAGACGGCGCTCAACCCGCCGCTGCACAACCTGCTGCCGGCCGGCCGGCGGCGCGGCCCCCGCCTGTTCGTGATGGATAACGTCGATCCCGTCCAGTTCGCTGACCTGCTCGATGTGCTCGGCCCGGCGTTGCCCAAGACGCTGTTCAACGTCATCAGCAAGTCCGGCGAAACCGCCGAAACCGCGGCCCAGTTTCTCATCGTGCGAGACCTCCTCGCCCGCCGGTTGGGAAAAAAAGGACTCGCGCGCAACCTCGTCGTCACGACCGATCCCGAATCCGGCACCCTGCGCGACCTCGCCGACGCCGAGGGCTGGTTTACGCTGCCCGTGCCCCCCGGCGTGGGCGGGCGGTTTTCGGTGCTCTCGGCGGTCGGGTTGTTCCCCGCCGCGGTGTGCGGCATCAATATCGACCGGCTGATGGCCGGAGCGGGTGAAATGAGCCGGCGCGTCGCGTCGCGCAGCGTACGGAACAACCCCGCCGCCATGCTCGCGCTGTTGCTGCACGCCTTCTACACCCGTGGCAAGCGCATGCACGTGCTGTTCCCCTACGGCTACCAGCTCAAGGACCTGGCCGACTGGTATCGTCAACTGTGGGCCGAGAGCCTGGGCAAACGCGTGGATCGCCGGGGCCAGCCGGTGGTCGTCGGCCCCACGCCGATCAAGGCCCTCGGCACGACCGATCAGCATTCGCAGGTCCAGCTCTACCGCGAGGGCCCCAACGACAAGGTCTTCATCCTGGTGAGCGTGGAGAAGTTCGCCCGGGACGTGCGCATCCCCCGCGCCAAAACCACGCCGCCGGCGCTGCGTTATCTCGAAGGTGCATCGCTCGGCAAACTGATGGCGGCCGAACGCCGGGCGACCGAGCTCGCCCTCGTCGCGAGCCGGCGACCCTGCCTGCACTTGCGCTTCCCGCGCATCACCCCCCACACCGTCGGCCAGTTCATCATGCTTTGGGAAGCCACCACCACGCTCATGGGGCACCTGCTCGACATCAACCCCTACGACCAGCCCGCGGTGCAGCTCGGCAAGGACTACACCTATGCCCTGATGGGCAAGCCCGGCTACGAAAAACAAGCCCGCGCATTGCGGCGACGCTGCAAACCCAGCCGCTACCTCGTGTAGCCGCGCGTCCGAAGTTCGATCCCGCCGTCGCGTCTTGCGGCGGGAGTGGCGGCCTCGCGTGCGAGACAACCGTGCCACCGTGTTGATCTGCGAAACAATCGGGATGTCCCGCCCGAACGCAGGCGGGCGAGCACGAAGACGCGACCGAACGAAACCGGCAAAACCCCGGCGCTGCCGGGCGATGCGGTCCCCGCAACAGGCGCACCGCACGACTTGGCCCCGCCGCGCGGGACGCACCCAGGAGAAGAATCATGTTCGCACACGTTCTGCTGATGGTGATGGCCGTGCTTGCGGCGCAGTCTCCACCAGCCAGCCGGCCGGCGGTCGTGCGGCTGGCGACCTTCAACATCCAGCGGCTGAGCACGAAAAAACTCGACCAGGTGGACGAGCGCGGACGGGGTACGAACCCCCAGCTCCGCAAGGCGGCCGAGATCATCCAACGCGTGCGGCCCGATATCCTGCTGATCAACGAGATCGATTACGACGTCGAATCCCACGCCAATGCCGGCCGTTTTCTCGAACGCTACTTGAAGGTGCCCCAACACGGCCAGCGACCGATCGATTATCCCTACCTCTTCTTCGCGCCCGTCAACACCGGCGTGCCGACCGGAAAAGACCTCGACCACGACGGACGCATCGACGGGCCGGCGGACGCCTACGGCTACGGCCGCTACCCGGGCCAGTACGGCATGGCCCTGTTGAGCCGCTTCCCGCTCGACAAAACCGCCGCCCGCACGTTCCAGAAGCTCCCCTGGAAAGACATGCCCGGCAACCTGATGCCGGACGGCACCGGCGGCAAACCCGCCTGGTATTCCCGCAACGTGGCCGCGCTGCTGCGGCTTTCGAGCAAAAGCCATTGGGACGTGCCCGTGAACATCGGCGGCGTGGTCGTGCATGTACTCGCCTCACACCCCACGCCCCCGGTGTTCGACGGCCCCGAGGATCGCAACGGTCGGCGCAACTACGATGAGATTCGCTTCTGGGCGGACTATCTCGCCGGCGGTGCGCGGGCCGCGTACATCCGCGACGACCGCGGCCGGACCGGTGGCCTGGCCGCCGGGGCATTGTTCGTCATCATGGGCGACCTCAACGCCGATCCGGTCAAGGCCGATGCGCCCTACGGCCGGCCGGCGATCGACCTGTTGCTCAAGAATCCCCGCGTGCAGGATCCACATCCCCACGCCCCCGGCGCCGCCGCCTTCCCGGAAAAATACCCCGGCGACCGGGCCGCCCGCACGAGTCACTTCGGTCGCCTCGATTATGTTCTGCCATGCCGTCGGCTCATGGTTGGCGATGCCGGGGTCTTCTGGCCCGCGCCCGACGATCCCCTGGCCCGGCTGGTCAGCAAACCGGACTCCGCCAGCGACCACCGGCTGGTCTGGGTGGAGATCAAGCTGCCGGGAGCCGCCCATCACGCGACGAGGAACTGACGGGCACCAGCCGCCCGCTGCGCAGGGCACGCGGTGGCCGCCTCCCCGGTGCGGCCTGGTTGCTCGGGTTGACAGCCGCTGCCCATCCCGCGCACCGTCGTTCGGCCGGGGCGCGTGTCTCGACGCCTCACGCCGCCATCTGGGCAAGAGCAGGGGGGCCACGCAGCGGGGATCAGCCCGCGTCGGCGCTGCGAGCGGCGGGCAGGCGGATGATGGCCTCGTCTTCGTGTCGGGCGGGTTCGCCCGGACGGCCTCGCTGCGCCACCAGCACGCAGCGACCCCAGAACACGCGGACCGTCGCCGGGCGTCCGTCCACGCACGTTTCGATCTCGACCTCGTCGCTCTCGCGCGGCAGGGCGTCCAGCAGGCGGGCCTGGCTGCGAACCAGCTCCGCGACGAGTTCGCGTGTTCGAGTATCCGCACAGCGCATGGTGCCACCTCCAGACCGACGCGCGAGCGCGTCGCGACCATGAGCCGAACGAACACGGGCCCCGAAACGATGCGAGCCGACCCGCGCCACGGCTCCCCGCCGATGGGGACCGCTCATTCTCGCTGTTCTTTCGGTCTTCGGCATTCGGGTAAATACCCCCAATCCGGCCCGGCACGCAACCGTCGGCCTGCGGGGGGATCCGCTCGCTGGTGGATGGGCCTCGCGCCGGTGCGGTGTCACGCCGACGGGTTCGCCCGGTGGACGCACGAGCCGCCGACGCCCGCGAGACGACGGGCGGATCAGGGTACTTCCACGTGGTCCAGTACGTACCGCACCACGTCGTCGCTCGTTTTCTCCTCCGCCTCGGCCTCGTAGCTGATGATGACCCGGTGCCGCAACACGTCCGGGGCGATGTCCTTGACGTCCTGGGGCGTGACGTAACCTCGCCCGGCGAGGAACGCCATCGCCCGGGCGCCGGTGGCGAGATAGATGGTCGCGCGCGGCGAAGCGCCGTACTCGGTCCAGTCGGCGATCTCGGTGAGGCCGAACTCGGTGGGCCGGCGCGTGGCGTGGACGAGCGCGACGATATAGTCGCGGACCTTGTCGTCTACGTAGATCTCGTCGAGCACGGTTCGGGCCTCGAGCACACGCTGCGGCTCGATGATCGGCTCGACGCGGGGAATCGAGCGGTGCGTCGCCATCCGGTCGAGGATGAGCCGCTCTTCGTCTCGCGTGGGGTAGTCCACGAGAATCTTGAGCATGAATCGATCAACCTGGGCTTCGGGAAGCGGGTAGGTGCCCTCTTGCTCGATCGGGTTTTGCGTCGCCAGCACGAGGAACGGATCGTCCAGGCGGTAGCTCTCGTCGCCGATGGTCACCTGGTGCTCCTGCATGGCCTCGAGCAGCGCGCTCTGAACCTTCGCGGGCGCGCGGTTGACCTCGTCGGCGAGGATCAGGTTCGCGAAGATCGGCCCTTTCTTGACCACGAACGACCCATCCGACGGCTGGAATACCAGCGTGCCGAGGATGTCGGCCGGTAGCAGGTCCGGCGTGAACTGGATACGCTGGAACCTCGTCCGGATCGCCGTCGCCAGGCTCGATACCGCCAGCGTCTTGGCGAGACCGGGCACGCCTTCCAGCAGGATGTGCCCCCCCGCGAGCAGCCCCACCAGCATCTTCTTGAGCAGGTCGTCCTGCCCGACGATGACCCGTCGAATCTCCGTCAACAGCCGATCGAAGTGCTCCGCGTGTTGGCGAACCAGCTCCCCGACTTTTTGTACATCTGCGTGTGTGGTCGTCATGGCTGCGTGTCCTGACCCAGGCGCCGGCTTCGATGGCCGCGCTTTCCGTCGGCCACCCGTCCGGGGAGACGCCTGCCCCGAATCGGCGTGAATTGGAACGCTTTTGCCGGCGGATTTCAAATCCCCGCGGCCCCTGCCGCGCACCGCCCCCCGCGGTGCCCCGGCCCGGCAAACGGCCGGGCCTTCCCAACCCCCGCGAGGGAGCATCAGGGCGGCGTGACCGCGGGCGCGGGGAAAGG
>JALSRY010000010.1 GCA_026984555.1 Phycisphaerae bacterium | reverse complement strand
GGCCGCGCATGTCGATCGCGAGGACAGCGAACCCGGCTTCGTGCAGCGGGCCGGCCAGCGGCCGCCAGGCCTTGCGATTGCTGCGATACATGTGGAGGCAAATCACGATCGGTGCGGGGGTCTTGGTGGGTTTGGGCGGATAATAGTCGGCGGTGATGGTCAGGCCGTCGCTGGTCTTGAAGTGAACAACCTGGCGGTCCGCGGCGCCGGCGGTCACTGGCAGCGCCACCAATAGCGCCACCAAAGCCGCCGCCGGCCGGCGCCGCCGCACCGCAGCCTGCGTATGAACGTGGTGGTTCATTTTCTGGTCTCCTGTAGCGGCAGGACGATCGACGCGGGAGTCGATCCCCGGGCCTCAGATTCTACGGCGCGGTGCTGGCCCGTCGCCAGCGATCGGCCCATAATCATCACCAGTCGGGAACACGGAGCCGAAAACGTAAATCGTGGAATTGATCGCAACCCCTGATGGTTACGGAAGGTAGATACCGGGCACGCCCCGGTATGGACGCCGCATGCGAGCAGACGGCGACAACTCGTTCGAAACACTGGCGCTGCCCCACCTGGACACGGTGTACCGGGTGGCCTTGCGGCTGGCGCGCAACGAACACGAGGCGGAAGACTTGGCGCAGGAAACGTACCTCAAAGCCTACAAGGCCTTTGGCCGTTTCGAGATGCGGGAGCACGGCATCCGGCCGTGGCTGTTGCGTATTTTGCACAACACGTTCTTGAACCGTGTCTCGCGCAGCAAGCGCGCCCCCCGCGCAACCGATCAACAATCACTCGATCAGGTGCACAGCGAGGTACTGGACCGGGCGCAGACGCTCGAGCCGCCGATGCTCGACTACGAAAACCTCGACAGCGAGGTGAAGGAGGCGCTGGGGCGTCTCTCGCCGGATTTTCGCCTGGTGTTGTCGCTGTGGGCGACAATGGATTTTTCGTACAAGCAAATTGCGGAGATTCTCGACGTGCCGATCGGAACGGTGATGAGCCGGCTGCACCGCGCACGCCAGCAGCTCGTATCCGAGCTGAGGGACTACGCGCGTGAGAACCGCCTGGGACCGGACGAAGACGAGGGGGACGCAGCATGACGCTCGATGAGGCCCGCGCCATACTGCCCCTGTTTGCCGACGGTGAACTCGACCCGGCCCGGGCCGCCGAGCTGGAAGCCCTCCTCGCCGCGTCGCCCGATCTGCGCGCGGAACTACAGCGCTGGCGGTCGCTGCGCCGCTGTGTGGGACGGATCGTGAACGGAGCCCCCGTGCCCGCGACGCTCGGGCCCGCGGTCCGGGAGCGTCTGGGCCACGCCACCCGCCGCCGTCGCAAGCGCATCCTCAGGCTCGTCACGACATTGACGGCGGCGGCCGCCGTCGTGGCGCTCGGTGTCACGTTCTGGCCCACCCCGACCCACGCCTCGACGCCGCTCGTCGCCGCGGACGATTTCGCCAACGTGTACCTGCGTTGTGGCGTCACGATGCGTCACCGCGGGATCATGGTTCCCCTGGACGATCCGGACGCGGCCCGCCGAGCGCTCGACCAGCGCGAGCCATTCCGCGTGCTCGTGCCGAACCTCGCGAGTCTCGGGTACAAGCTGGACGGGGTGTGCGGGTGCTTTCACGCGGGCAAGGTCCGCGCGATCCACGTCTTCTACCGGAAGGACGGCCCCACGCCGGTGGTGATCTCGTTCTTCTCCGTGGATCAGCGGGTGCGTCTGGCCGGGGCCGAGTCCTGCCCGCGTTGTGCGATGAAAAACACCTCGTACCAGGTCGCCGAGTATCGCAAGATCGTGGTCTGCAAGTGGGACGAACAGGCCCACAGCTACGCGGTGTGCAGCGAAATGCCGGCGGACCAATTGCGTCACCTCGCGGACGAGGTGCAACTCGCCCTCGCCCGCCCGATGATCTTCGCCCTGGCTCACCCAGAGCACTGAGCGATCCGTTTCCCGCGCCGGCGTAGCCGCATGTCGCCGCCGGGGCGGGCGCTAGCCCACTTCGTATGCCGCGTATTCGGGATACCACATCGCGTCGGCGACGACTTCCCCGATTTCCTCGTCGCTGAGCAACCGGCCGAGGTGCATGTCCCGGGCCGCCTTGACGACCTCGATCGCGATGCGCCGGCTGATCTCACGCAGCATACTCTGTTCGGGATAGAGCGAGCCCACATCCAGCCGCTCCTGCGATACGCAGTCGGCGACGGTCCGGGCGGCGATGGCGAAAAACAGGTCGGGGATCTCACGCGTCTCCGAAATGATCGCACCCAACCCCACCCCCGGAAACACGAACACGTTGTTGCCTTGTCCCGGCTCGTAACGCCGCCCCTTGTACTCGACCGGCGGAAACGGACTGCCGGTGGCGATGATCGCGCGGCCGTCGGTCCACTCGTACACCTCGCGCGGCCGGCACTCGCACTTCGACGTCGGGTTGCTCAGCGCGAAAACCACCGGCCGCTCGACGTGCTTGGCCATCTCCCGGATGATCTCCTCGCTGAAGACACCCGGCGTGGCGGTCGTCCCGACCAGCATGGTCGGCTTGACATGCTTGATGACTTCGAGCAGGTCGTGCCGACCCTCCGGCGCAAACCCGTAGTGCTCCATCTCCTCGTTGGTGAGCGCGAACTCCTTCTTGTGCGGGTCCGTGATCATGCGCCCCTCGTAGAGCAGGCCCCGCGAATCGAGCACGACCTGGGCCCGGTGGACCTTCTTCTCGTCGCCGCACTCGTGCAGCATCGTAGCACGCACCAGCCGGGCGATGCCCACGCCCGCGGCCCCGCCGCCGAGGTAGACGATGCGCTGCTGGCCGAGCTCCTCCCCGGTGATCCGCAACGCCGAATACATGCCCGCGAGCACGATGCTGGCCGTGCCCTGGATGTCGTCGTTGAAGCAGGGAATACGCTTCTTGTAACGGTCCAGCACCATGAACGCGATGTTCTTGTGGAAATCCTCCCACTGGATGACCGCGTGCGGGAAAACCTCGCGCACACCATCGACGAAACGCTCGATGAACCGGTCGTACTCCTCCCCGCGCAGCCGGCGGTGACGGTAGCCGAAGTAGTAGGGATCGTTGAGCAGGTCCGCGTTGTTCGTACCGACATCGAGACTGATCGGCAGCGTGTAACGCGGGTGGATGCCGGCCCCGGCGCAGTAAAGCGCCATCTTGCCCACCGGGATACCCAGCCCCCCCGCACCCTGGTCGCCCAGGCCCAGGATCCGCTCGTTGTCGGTCACCACAATCAGCCGCACGTCCTGGAACGGCGCGTTGCGCAAGATTTCCGGGATGTTGTCGGCGTCATCGGGCGTGAGCCACAACCCCCGCGAATCGCGGAAAATGTGGCTGTACTTCTGGCACGCCAGCCCCACCGTCGGCGTGTACACGATCGGCATCAGCTCGGTCATGTTCTCGACCAGTACCCGGTAAAACAACGTCTCGTTGCGGTTCTGAAGCGATGCCAGGCCGATGAACTTCTCGAGGTCGTCACGCTTGGCGTGCAGATGCTCCATCTCGAGCGCCGCCTGCTCCTCGATGCTCAATCTCGTGTGCGGCAGGAGCCCCCGCAAATGAAGCCGGTCCCGCTCCTCCTCCGTGAATGCGGTCCCCTTGTTGAACATCGGGTGCTGCAACAGCTCGTATCCATCGCAGGAAACCCGAATCTTCTTCGGCGTGCTGATCGCACCCTTCAATTTGGCTGACATGGCCGATTCTCCCGTCTCTGGGAAAGTGCAAGATGTCGCGTGTTCGCTCGACCGGGAGCAAACTTCGTCTTGTGGCCGAAAATCCCCTGTCCCACGCGGCTGCTTCGACCGTGCGGCGGCGCCCCGCGCGGACGCTACCCGCCGCCAGCCCACCACGCAGTGACAACAGCCTACCGCGCGAACAACAGCGGTGCCACGACGACCAGGCGGGAAGAAAACAAACAGGCATACCCCCCGTGTCCCCGACGACAAGCCCCGCAGCCGCCCTTGCCACCAGCCCCCCGAAAAAGAACGGAACAAGGAAACCTAGACGCAGCGACTGCGCTTTCCCGTGAACCCGAACGCCCGAGACTCGCCAGCCGGCGCCTCGGCGGAACCTACGCGCAGGGCCGGCGTCTCCCCTCCCTGTTGGCGGTGCTCGTCACCCCACTGGTGCCAGCCCCGACGCGCATGCCGCGAAAAAAGCTCCAGGAATGGCGGCCAACTGCACGCCTCGATGATCCCGTAAAGCTCGTCGGGCTTGCGGCTATGTTCGCGTTTGCGCGTGGCCAGCAGATTCGGCTGGGTCCGTCCCGGTTTGAGCGTGCGTGCGCCGCGCCCGGCCCGAAGACTCTCATAACACCTGGACCAGTTCTTGGGGAGCAGGCCAGTTCGGCGTCCAGCCCTCGCAACCCTTTTCCTGTCAACGAAAAACTACCGCCGGCGCAGCGGCTCGACCACCAGATCGTAGCCGTCGGTGTCCACGCAGCGAACCGAAAGGAAGTCACCCGCGCCCGCCGGCGCCTCGGCAAGCAGACAGCACGGATCGACATCCGGCGCCTGGCCGGCGTGACGGGCAAGTGCGTCGCGCCCCGCGTCACCCCCTTCGTCGATCACGACTTCCAGCGTCCGCCCGATCATCTTCCGGGCGGCGGCGAACGCCAGCTCCTGCTGCGCAAGCATCAGCCGCTCGTAACGCGCTTCGATGACGGCTTCGCCGAGCTGGCCTTTCATCCGGTACGCCGGCGTTCCCGGCTCGTTCGAGTACCTGAACGCCCCCACGGCGTCGAAGCCCGTATCACGCACGAACGCCACCAGTTCCGCGAAATCCGCCTCCGTCTCGCCGGGAAAACCCACGATGAACGTCGTGCGAATCGTCACGCCGGGAATGCGCCGACGGATGCGCGCGAGCAAGTCCTCGGTCTGCTTGCGCGTCACCCGGCGGTGCATCGCCCGCAGCATCCGGTCGCTGATGTGCTGGAGCGGAATGTCGATGTACTTGACCACCCGCGCACACTCGGCGATCGCGTCGAGCATCTCGTCGGTCAGGATCGAGGGATACACGTACATCAAACGTAGCCAGCGGGCGCCGTCGCAAGCGCCATCCAGCTCGCGCAGCAGCCCAGCCAGCCCCGGTCCATAGCCCATATCCCGACCATAGCTGGTCGTGTCCTGGCCGATCAGGATCAATTCGCGGGCACCGTCACAGATCATCTCGCGGCACTCGGCCACAATCTGCTCGACCGGCTTGCTGTGCAGCGGACCGCGGATCGACGGAATCGTGCAAAACGTGCACTTCTGATCGCATCCCTCGCTGATACGCACGTAAGCGTAATGGCGCGGCGTAATCCGCAAGCGTCCCTGGTCGGACCACGCCTGCGGGTGGTAGTCGCTCAGGTAGAGGTCCGCGGAAATGCCGCCCGACACGTTTCGCGCGGGGCGCCGGGCCGGTCCCGCGGCGTGTTCCCGGGGTCCGGAAGCTCCGTCAGCGGAGCGTGTTTGCGCGAACCGTTCGGTGTGCATGACCGCACGGATGACATCGTCGCGGTTGTTGACGCCGACGAGCGCGTCGATTTCCGGGACGAGTTCGAGCAAGGCGGGGCCGTCACGCTGGGCGAGACAACCCGCAACGACGATCCGCTTGAGCCGGCCCGCACGCTTCCGCGCGGCCATGTCACGCAGGATCTCCACGGCCTCGTCGCGCGACCGGCCGAGAAACCCACACGTGTTGACGACGACCGTGTCCGCGGCCGATTCGTCCCCGGTGAGCAACGCGCCCGCTTCGGCGAGCTGGCCGAGCATCTTTTCGGAATCCACGAGGTTCTTGACGCACCCCAACGACACGAACGCCACGACCGGCGGATCATCTCCCCCGGACGCCACGACGGGTCGGT
>JALSRY010000009.1 GCA_026984555.1 Phycisphaerae bacterium | reverse complement strand
GTCGAAGACGGGGGCGGGCGGTTTTGCCCGTGCGGCTCGATCGTTCATCTGTGCTTTCCTGTCGGTGGACGGCCGACGGCCCGGCGTGGAAATCGGGCTTCCGCGGCCGACGACGCGAGGGATTGTCGTGCAACTGCGTGAGTTTCAGCAACTGATCGACCGGATGTATTCCGACAAAGATCGCCAGCGTGGCGCCGCCAAGACGTTCCTGTGGTTCGCGGAAGAAGTCGGCGAGCTGGCCAGCGCCATCGCGAAACACGACCGCGAAAACCTCCGCGAAGAGTTCGCCGACACCCTCGCGTGGCTGGTCACGTTGGCCAACGTCGAAGGGATCGACCTGGAGGAGGCGATCCGCAAGTTCACCGGCGGGTGTCCGGGCTGCGGCGAAATGGTTTGCCGCTGCGAGTCCAAACTGACGTGATCGTCGCCTCGTTCGTTTCTTGCCGCCAAGCGATGAGCATATCCGCCACCATGGTCGCCGCCGCGGAGATGAGCTGGATCGGCGCTTCGTTCCTGGGCGTGCTGCTGGCGGTGCTGGTCGTACTTTCGGGAACGTTCTCCGGCAGCGAAACGGTCCTGTTCGCGCTCACCCCCGCGCAGATCCAACAGCAGGCCGCAAGCAGCAACCCGTTTCGCCGGCTCGCCGCCCGGCTGATGCAGCGCCCCCGGTCGACGCTCACCACGATCCTGATCGGCAACACCGCGGTCAACGTCTTCCTGTTCGCAACTTCGTATGTGCTGTTTCGCGACCTGGCGGCCCGGGTGGGCGCCTGGCTCAACCCCGTCGCCGGCGTCGCCAGCATCCTGCTGGTCGTCGTCTTCGGCGAGGTCGTCCCGAAAGTTCTGGGAGTCACACTCACGCTGCGGCTCGTCCCCGTCGCGGCAGCGGTCGTCCAGGTCGCGGGATACGTGTTCCGACCCCTGGGCTGGCTTCTCAACGTGCTCGTCACCGAGCCGCTCACCCGGCTTTTCCTCGGCCCGTCGAGCCGCGCCGCGCCGAAACGCCTGAGCAGCGACGAGCTCAAGGCGCTGCTGGAAATGAGCCGTAACCGCGGCGTCATCAACCGGATCGAAGATGCGTACCTGCGCGAAATCATCGACCTCAGCGACTTGCGCGTGCGCGACATCATGGTACCCCGCGTCGAGATGAAGGTGTTCGACATCGACAGCTCGCCCGACGAGTTGCGCGGGCTGATGCGGGCGACGCACCTGACCAAGGTGCCCGTCTATCGTCGGTCGCCTGACAACATCGTCGGTCTGATCTACGCGAAGATACTCTTCCTGGACCGCGACAAACCCCTGCGCAAACTCGTGATGCCGGTACGTTTCGTTCCCGAGTTGATCACCGTCGAGCAATTGCTGTTGCATTTTCGCAAGACCCGCTCGCAAATCGCCATCGCCGTGGACGAGTTCGGCGGTACCGCCGGCCTGGTCACCCTCGAAGACGCGATGGAGGTCATCGTCGGAGAAATCCACGACCCCGAAGATACCGTCGCCGACCCCGAAATCGTGCAACGCGGCGACTGCGAATACGAGGTCAGCGGGCGATTGGGCATCCACTATTGGGGTGAGACTTTCGGCGTCGAGGAGCTCCCCGCCCGCGTGGCCACCGTCGGCGGACTCGTGATCGCGCGGCTCGGGCGCCCTCCCCGCGTCGGAGACGTCATCGAAATCGGAAACGTCCGATTGGAAGTCTTGCGTACCAGCGGCCGCCGAGTCGATCGGCTCCGGGTCACACTGCGCTGCCCGGACACCCGGGAAAGGGGCGCCGCCGGATGATGATCGCGGGCCTGGTTCTGGGAGTCGTCGCCGCGCTGATCGCCAGCAGCTTCTTCTCGGGAGCCGAAACGGGGGTCTATTGTCTCAACCGCGTGCGACTGAACGTGCGAGCCGATCGGGGCTCGCCCCAGGCTCGACGGCTCATGCGGCTCATGCAGCACCCCCAGGAACTGGTCATCACCACCCTGCTCGGAACGAACGTCGCCGAATACGTTTCCACAGCCTGCGTCACGACGTTGATCATTCAGCTCGGGGACGCCGACCATCTCGCCGAGGTCTACGCGACGGCGATTCTCACGCCGCTGATCCTCGTGTTCGGCGCCGTGCTGCCCAAGGACTGGTTTCGACGCGAGGCGGACCGGCTCATGTACCCGGCCTCGTTGCCGCTGCTGTGGTTCCTGAGACTGGCCAAGGCGACGGGACTCGTGTGGGCGCTCGACCGGCTGTCGCAGGCACTGATCGGCTGGGTCGCCCCGGATCGCGCCGACCGGCGAGAACCGTTGCTGCCGCGCCTCCAGGTGCGCCGGCTGCTCGCGGAGGGAGCCGTGGCGGGAGGCCTGAGCCCGTTTCAGCGCGACACCCTCGAACGGGTGATGAACATTTCCCGGACTCGGGTCTCGGATGTGATGGTGCCGCGCAAGCGGGCGGCGATCGTGCGGGCGGACATCACACGCGCAGACCTGCTGCGCATCGTGCGCATGGCGCACTTTTCGCGCCTGCCGGTACACGAAGGCGACCCCCGGCGGATCGTCGGCATTCTCAATGTCTACCGCGTCCTGATGGACGACCAGGAAAAACCCGTTCGCGAATACGTTGCCCCCGCCGTGTTCCTGCGCAGCGACGAAACGGTCGCGGCGGCGCTCGTGCGACTGCAACAGGCGCACCATGTGATGGCGATCGTCAAGGACGAACGGGAAACGTGCCTCGGGCTGGTGACGATCAAGGATTTGGTGGAGGAAATTGTTGGGGAACTCGAAGCGTGGTAGCCGATGGTTTGGACGGCGCGGCACCGGTTCGCGCGGACAGATTAGGCCCATTTTTTTGCCAACGACCGTAGCACAATCGGTTCCGGGGCGATAGGATTTCCCCCCGTGGGCCCCCACATCCCGGTTGGATCGCAGGACAGATTGTGTCCGGGGGCTGGAATCACACGGAGAAGTCGGTAATCATATGGGCCGTATGGTCCGATATGAAACGGTAGAAACGTAACTTTGCTTGGAGGAAATCATGAATCGAAAAGGCGCGGTATGGGCTCTCGTGGCCGCTGCGGCACTGGGAATGGCAGCCACCGGCTGCCGGAACACCATGCCGCACGCGTTCACGTGGCCCGCGGGTGGAGACGTAGTGCCGTCGCATCCAAAGCCCCCGGAGGGCGGCTACTACTCGAATTGGGATCCGTTCGCGGTGGAGTTGGAAGTCACTCCGCTTGAGGACGTGAACCCCGTCCAGACACAACACATCCTCGTCGCAACCGTCAAGGACAAGGATGGCAAACCCCTGCCCAATCGCCGGGTGGAGTGGATCATTGCCAGCGGCAGCGTCGGGGACATCGTCGAGGTCGACGAAAGCGGCTGGCGGGCGAGTCGCGGCTACAAGGTGGACAACCACTACGCCGTCTCGCACACCAACAACTTCGACCACGTGCTCACGATGGGCACCGACGATCCCGCTGACGACATCCAGCTCACCAAGGGCCAGACGTGGTGTACGATCACCTCCCCGATCGAGGGCGATACGCACATCATCGTGTACGCTCCCGGCATCTACGACCAGACCAAGCACAAGGTCTTCGCCGTCAAACACTGGTACGACGTCGATTGGGCCTTCCCCGAGCCGGCGACCAACCCCATCGGCACGACGCACGAGTTTGTGACCCGCGTCACGAAACACTCTGACGGCGCGCCGCTGCCTGGCTACCAGGTCACCTACACGATCACCGACGGACCGGCCGCGGTCTTCCAGCAGTCCAACGGAACCACCGCCACCGTCGAGACCGACGCCAACGGCGAAGCCCACGTGACGCTCGCCCAGGTCCAGCCCGCCGAAGGCACCAACAATATCTCCATCGACATCATGCGGCCGCCGAACGACCAGTGCTGCAAGCCGGCGGTCCACATCGCCACCGGCGCCACCAGCAAGACCTGGATCGGTCCCAAGATCGCGATTGCCAAGACCGCGCCGGCCCGCGAGATCGTCAATCACCAGTTCCAGTATGCGATCACCGTCACCAACCCGTCCGAGGTCAACGCCGAGAACGTGGTCGTGACCGATCCGCTGCCCGCCGGCATCAGCTACGTCTCCAGCACCCCGAGCGCCAACGTCAGTGGACAGACGCTCACCTGGTCGCTGGGTACGCTCGCGCCGCACGGCAGCCAGGACATCACCGTCACCGTCCAGAGCCCGCAGACCGGCACCTTCGAGAACTGTGCCGAAGTCACGGCCAAGTACGGGCTCTCCGATCGCGCCTGCGCCACCACGGTCATCACCGCTCCGGCCATCGCGATCGAAAAGAACTGCCCGGCCGAGGTGTTGCTGTGTGACGACATCCAGTACGTCATCACCGTCCGCAACACCGGCGACGCCCCCGCCACGAACGTGCGCGTGGCCGATTCGCTCCCGGCGGGTATGGCCCTGACCAGCGGCGGCACCTCCATCAACGAGAACATCGGTACGCTCGATCCGGGCGCCTCGAAGCAGCTCACCTACACCGTGCGTGCTTCCCAGACCGGTACCTACAACAACACCGTCTCGGTGGCGGCTGACGGCGGGCTCGAAGCCTCGGCCGAGTGCACCACCGTGGTCCGCCAGCCGGTGCTCGAAGTCACCAAGACCGGCCCCGAGATGCGCTACATCGGTCGCAACGCCCAGTACGAGATCACCGTCCGCAACACCGGCGACGCGCCGGCTCGCGACACCGTCCTCACCGACGCCCTGCCGGCCGGTACGACCTTCGTCTCCGCCAGCAACGGCGGCCAGATGCAGGGCGGCTCGGTCGTCTGGAACCTCGGCACGATCGCTCCGGGTGACTCGCGCTCCGTCACGCTCACCCTCAAGGCCAGCAGCGCCGGCGTCGTGCACAACACCGCCGTGGCCAAGGCCTACTGCGCCGAGGATTCCGCCGACGTCTCCACGGAGATCCAGGGCATCGCCGCCATCCTGCTCGAGGTCATCGACATCGAAGACCCGATCGAGGTCGGCGCCAACATCACCTACATCATCACCGTCACGAACCAGGGTTCGGCGGTCGGCACCAACATCAGGGTCACCTGCGAGCTGCCGCCCGAACTCGAGTACGTCTCTTCCGACGGTGGTGTCGTCCAGGCGACCATCGATGGTTCCAAGATCACGTTCGCCCCGCTGCCGTCGCTCCAGCCCGGTGCCAAGGCGACCTTCAAGGTCATCGCCAAGGGTACCTCGGCCGGCGACGTCCGCTTCAAGGTCAACATGATCAGCGACCAGATGACCAGCCCGGTGGACGAAACCGAAAGCACCCACGTGTACGAGTAATCGTCGCGTAGTGCTGCACTGACAACCACGAGAGGGGCCGGATCCATCGGGTTCGGTCCCTCTCGCTTTTCATGCGCTTCCAACCACCCGCCCTTTCCGCCGCGGGCGCAGCCGACCCCCAGGACGGGCAGACGAACGACCCGATCCGCCCGCCGCGTCGCGCGGCCGACGCGACCACCGGCGTTCGCGGTCTCCACAACCAAATCCGGAATGCAGATGAGCAGAGCTGACGCGGATCATCCACGCAAGGCGAAGCCTGGCGGCTGGTGGTGACTACGCGCGTCGTCGGCGCCGCAACGCCTGCCACCCGAAATGCGCCCCGATCAACGCGACGATCGCAACCTGGATCCAGGCGATTTGCCGGGTGCTCAGACGAAGCATCACCGCCACCCCCGCCATCAACACGTACCGGGGCAACCGTCCGAGCCAGTACGCGGCGGCGAACCGCGGCCGCGGATACCGCCGCAGGATCGCCAGCCAGCGAACGAAATCGATCGGAAGCGGGATGAACGATACGAGCATCAGGGTCTGAAACGGCGCCACGTCGAACCACCGCAACGCCCAGCGATAGACGTG
>JALSRY010000008.1 GCA_026984555.1 Phycisphaerae bacterium | reverse complement strand
CCCGGCTTCCTCGAACCAGCAGAAGTCGGCGGCCCCGTCGAAGACTTCCGACAAATCGCAACCCGCGTCCCCACAGAACCAGCCCAAGCCCGCTCCAGCGCCCGCCGGGGAGAAAACCGCTCCCGGTGGCGGGTCCGCGCCGGTCCCGTTCGGCATGGATGACGGGCCCGTCAACCACTGATGGACGGCGCGGGGCCGGCCGGTCGTCGGGGGGAATCCACCAGGCGAGGTGCGCCATGATTCTGTCGATGACCGGGTTCGGCGAAGCCCAGCTCGAGCAGCAGGGCCACGCGTTCCACCTCGAAATCCGCAGCGTCAACAACCGCTATTTCAAGGCGTCGATCCACCTGCCCGACGATTTCGCGTTTCTCGAAGCGGCGCTGGAGCAGATGCTGCGCCGCCAACTGGTGCGCGGCAGCGTGAGTCTGCGCCTGTTCGTGCGCGACCTGAGCGCCGGCGCCGCCCAGGATGTCAACCAGGCCGCCATCCGCCACTACCTGACGCGCTTGCAGGAAATCGCCTCGCCCAGCGCGAACCTCGTGATCGACCTGGCGACCCTGGCCACGCTGCCGGGCGTGTGCCAGCCACACGAACTCTCCGAACAACAGCGCCAGGAGGGGGTCGCGATCGTCACCGGGTTGGCCGAGCAGGCCATCGCACACCTGGTGGAGATGCGGCGGACGGAGGGGCGCACGCTGGCGGCAGACCTGCTGCGTCATTGCGACGTGATCGACCAGGAGCTCAACGCGATCCGCACCTACGTGCCCGCGATGGTCGAGCGATACCGCGATCGACTCCTCGCGCGGGTCGAGGAGCTGTTGGCCCGCAGCAATGTCCACCTCGCGTCCGAAGATCTCCTCAAGGAAGTTTCCATCTACGCCGAACGAAGCGATATCAGCGAAGAAATCAACCGGCTCGGCTCGCACCTGGAGCAGTTTCGCCAGGCGATCGACGGAGACGAACCGGCGGGTCGCAAGCTGGACTTCATCGCGCAGGAAATGCTTCGCGAGGCCAACACGGTTGGTTCGAAGGCCGGAGATGCCGAGGTGGCCCGTCACGTGATCGAAATCAAGGGGGCGATCGACCGGATCAAGGAACAGGTCCAGAATGCCGTGTAAGCCCCATGCTGATTGACACGCACTGCCACCTGACCTTCGACGACCTCTTTTCGCAGGTGGAGGCGGTGTTGCACCGGGCGCAGGCCGCGGGGGTGACGCGCGTCATCGACGTGGCGACGAACATCGCCGATGCCCGCCGGGCGGTGGGGTTGTCGGCCGAGCATCGCAACGTGTACCTGGCCGCGGGCATCCATCCCCACGAAGCGGCCCGCACGAGCGACGACGATCTGGCCGCCCTGGGCGACCTGCACCGCGGCCGCTGGGCGGAGCTGCCGGCGGATCGGCTGGTCGCGATCGGCGAGACCGGGCTCGATTTTCACTATGACTTCGCGACTCCCCCGCAGCAGGAGGCGTTGTTTCGGTTCCACCTGGAGCTCGCTTGTGAGACCGGCCGCCCCGTCATCATCCATGCCCGCGAGGCCGAGTCGCGCGTGTGTGACATTCTGGCGGATTATCCCATGCTGCTGGGGCGGGTGGTGTTTCACTGTTACTCGGGTGGCATCGAGTTGACCCGGCGGATACTCGACATGGGCTTCTGGTTGTCGTTCACGGGTGTCGTGACGTTTCGCAACGCCCAGGCGATCCGCGAGTCCGCCCGCATCGTGCCCGACAACCGGCTGATGGTCGAAACCGACGCGCCCTTCATGTCGCCCGAGCCCGTCCGCAAGCAACGCCCCTGCGAACCGGCGCTGGTCGTACACACCGCCCGTTTTCTCGCCCAGTTGCGCGAGGACTCCTACGAGTCGCTTGCCGCCGCCACCACCGCCAACGCGATTCGATTCTTCCAGCTCCCCGAGGAGTAAAGCATGAGTACCTGTCTCGTCACCGGCGGCGCGGGTTTCATCGGCAGCCACATCGTGCGGCGGCTCCTGCGCGACGGCTACGGCGTGCGCGTTCTCGACGACTTCAGCACGGGTCATCGCCACAACCTCGCCGAGGTCGCCGACGACATCGAGATCATCGAGGGAACGATCTGCGACCCGGAGACGGCGGCGCGGGCCACGCGGGGCGTCGAGGGCGTCTTTCACCTCGCGGCGCGGGCCAGTGTGCCCCGCAGTGTCGAGTACCCGCGCGAGGCCAACGAGGTCAACGTCGATGGCACACTCAACATGCTGATTGCCGCTCGCGACGCCGGCGCACGCCGCTTCATCTATTCCGCCAGCAGCGCGGCCTACGGCGACACCCCGACCCTGCCCAAGATCGAGACGATGAAGCCGGCCCCCCTGAGCCCGTATGCGGTCAGCAAATTGACGGGCGAGCACTACTGCACGTGTTTTTCGGGTGTCTACGGATTGGAAACGGTTTCGTTGCGGTACTTCAACGTTTTCGGCCCGCGGCAGGATCCCAACAGTGCCTACGCCGCCGTCATCCCCGCGTTCGTCTCGCGCATGGTGCGCGACGAGCAGCCGGTGGTGTTCGGCGACGGCGAGCAATCGCGTGATTTCTGCTTCATCGACAACGTGGTCCACGCCAATCTGCTCGCGCTGCGGGCCGAGAAGCTCGCCGGCGAAGTGGTGAACATCGCCTGTGGCGAGCGGACGACGCTCAACGAAATCATTGCGCGAGTCAACGAGATGCTCGGCAAGAACATCGAGCCGGTCTACGACCGCCCGCGCCCGGGCGACGTGCGCCACAGCCTGGCGGATATCGGCGCCGCCAAGCGGGTACTGGGCTACGAACCGCTGGTGTACTTCGCGGAAGGGTTGGAGCGTTCGATCGCGTGGTACCGGGAAAACCTCTAGGACGGTGCGTCTCGCCACGCCCGGCTCGGTTCCGGGTCCGCTTCGCGCTGGTCGAGGGGGGATCCGGGCCCGTCGCCCGGGGCGTCTGGGCCGGTGCGCACCTGATCCGGTGGATCCTGTACGCTACCTTGGCGAGCGCTCCGGCAGTGGTGCTCTCTGCGGGCTGTGCGCGCACTCGCTACGAAAACACCGCCGCGTTCATCGAACATCCCATCCGCGCGCGCCACGACAAGACCGCGCTGCTGACCTTCAAAGCGTGCGTGCTTGTTCCCGCCCGCGACATCCTTACGCTCGATCCGCTTTGGCGGGCGCTGTTCGGGGATCCGGCCTGGAACGTCGTCGCGGGACGCGTGCCGAACTCGTCGTTCTGGACGCGGCGTTCAGCCGAGGAACTCCAGCCGTCCCGCGTGGCCCGCGGACCGTGCACCGTGCCACCACCCGAACCCCCGTTTCGACTCCGCAAGCTGCGTCGTGGCGGGGGCGGCCGGCTCAGTTTCGTGGGAACCGACGCCCGCGGGCGCACGTTTTTCTTCAAGCCGGATGCCGCGAATTCTCCCGAACTGGGTACGACAGCCACCATCGTCGGATCGCGAATCCTCTGGGCGCTGGGCTACAACGTCCCGCCGGTGTTCCTGGTAACCATTCGCGGCACGGGCGACGCGCGGCTCGACGGCCGCCGGGCGACCGCCGCCCTCTTCCTCGACAACGTGCTGGGGCACTTTCACTTCGACTGGTTCCGTTATCGACGGGAAGTGCGTGGGCTGCGGCTCGCATCGGCCTGGATCAACGATACCGATCGAATGGGCAACAACACGCTCGTCCTGCGACGGGACGGACGGGCCGTGTACTACCTGATCGACTTCGACTCGTGCCTGGGGGCGTGGCAAGGACGTCCCAAAGAACCCTGGCGCGGCTATCGCCGGCAGTGGTGCCCGCGGTTCCCGGCGCGGCCGGTGCCCGATGTGCCGATCGTTTCGCCGGCGCTGGGGCGGATCGCGGCGCGGTTCGACCCGCTGGCGTGGCAGCCCCAGGCGGCCAACAACGCCTTCGAACACATGACGCGGGAAGACGGCGTGTGGATGGCGGCCCAGATCCGCCGACTCGGCCGCCCGCAGTTGGCGGCGATCATAGCCCAGGCCCGCTTGCGCGATCCGGCGGACGCCTCGAGACTGCTGGATATCCTGCTCGCTCGCCGCGCCGCGATCCTGGCGCGTTTCGCACCGGCAGACGACGCGGACACTCAGCCGGAGAGCTGCGCCTCGAACAGCAGGTAGTGGGTCGCGTTCAGCCCCATCTGCTCATAGACCCGCTGAGCAGCGAAATTCTCGCGCTCGACATAGAGCCGCAGCCCGCAGACATCGCCGGCGGCCCGCGCTTCCGCGACGACGTGCTCGTGCAGCAGGCGATACACACCACCCCGCCGCGCGCCGGGAATGACGTACACGCTTTGAATCCACCAGAACCACGCGTCACGCCAGTCGCTCCACTCGCGCGTGACCAGCAACTGGCCGACGATTCGATCGCGGCGTGCGGCGAGGTAGTACCGGCCGCGGGTCGGGTCTTCGAGCACGCGGCGAACCCCGGCCCGCACCGTGGCCGGATCGAGCGTCCGGCCTTCGGTCTCGGCGGCCATCGCGACGTTGTGGGCGGCGATGATGTCGGCGTCTGGCGGCGTTGCCGGGCGGACGATCGGGGTCTCGTTCATGCGGGGGCACCTCGGGAACATGTGCGTATCGGCTCGCATCGGGCGCATTCTGTCGCCTGCCGGCCGCGATCGCCAGGGGCGTCGAATCCGCCGTGACCGGACACGACTGGACACCATAGCCGGCGCTGGGGGTGCGTGGTATAGTTGCGCGTGGTGGGGGTGGGCAGCGACTGCCATTTCGTGCCAAGCGGCCGGCGGCCCGATATCGAGAGGAGTGTGCCGAGTGCAAAGGATTGCCTGGCTCGCGTGCGGTCTGGGGGTGATTCTGGCAGGTTGCGACACGTCACAGCGTGTTTCACCACGTCGTTCACCGGAACCGTTGTTGGCGACGCGGAGTGCGCCGCATCGCGTGATCGCGCCGGTACCCCGGCCGATGCCGCGGGTGATGCCCGCGCCACGCCGACCGGTGTCGCCGGCGCCGCGACCACGAAACGATGCTTCCGTGTACCTCGACGAGCGAATACTGATACCACCCGGGGGGATCAAACGCGGCAAGTGGCAGGTCATCGTGGTGCATCATTCGGCCAGCGCGGTCGCGACACCGGCCGGGATGGACCGCTACCACCGGAACGTGCGGCACTGGTCGCACGGTCTGGGCTACCACTTCGTGATCGGTAACGGGCGCAATACGCAGGACGGACGCGTGTACGTGGGACCGCGCTGGAAGGCGCAGTTCACGGGCGCGCATTGCAAGGCCCACGCCGGCCGCTACTTCGGCGTCTGGCGGCGGAACAATTTCTTCAACGAGCACGGCATCGGAATCTGCCTGATCGGGGATTTCGAGAAGAGCTCTCCGACACCCAAACAATTGGCGGCGCTGAAAAAGCTGGTGGCGGCGTTGTGCCGGCGAACCGGGATCAACCCCGCGCACATCTACGGCCACGGCGACGTGACCCACAAAACGGCCTGTCCGGGGAGGTTCCTCGAGCGCCGGCTGGCAGACGTGCGCTCCTCGGTGGCGCAGGCGTTGGCGGTACGGCTCGACCCGTCACCGCCGGCGGGCTTGTACTCACGGTCGCACGACGACTTCGCCGCGACCGCGCAGCGTTATCTTGACGTTGCCCTTCTGCTGGCGGGCTTGCGCTGCAACTGCGGTGATGTCTTCAACACGCTGGCCGGCGAAGCGCTCGATGACGTCACCGATCTGTACGCCGGCCTTGTGGCCCGGGCTGCCGATCGACACGTCAATCACCACGACCCCCTCCGCGTCGCCGGGGATTCGCAGCCGCGCGCGGACCAGCGGCGTCGCGTCAGCCAACCGCAGGCCCCGCCACAAGATCGCGTCGCCACGCATCCAGCTCACGTGACTGACC
>JALSRY010000007.1 GCA_026984555.1 Phycisphaerae bacterium | reverse complement strand
TGTCCGTCGCCCACAATCCACACCAGAAACCGCTGATCCGCGCGTTGCGGATCGTCACGCCGCGTTGCCCGTCGATGCGGATGCCGTAGCCGCGGTATTCGTCCGGGGGGCGATCGGCCGGGCTGCCGCGCAACACCGAGCCGTCGGCGAACTCGACGGTGATGTTTGAAGCGTTGATCTGGATGACGCCGTTCCCGTCGGCATCCTCGATCACGGTGCCGGGCGGAATCACTACGCGGCATGATTTTGTAAGTACGGCATTGTCAGCCGAAACCGTAACCGTCGGCAAATCTGCCTGGAAACAGAAGATATGGCCCAGTAGCGCGCAAGCGATGTACAGCATCATGGCATGACCCCTTGTTTGCCAGGGAGTCTACCGCGCCGACATGCGGCCGCAAGCGGGAAGTTCTCCCGCCGGCTCACCACGCGCGCCGGGAAACTTCCACGCGCGGGGTCGGCAGGCTTTCGAGGAATTGACGGCCGTAGTGCTTGCGGATCACGCGCGGGTCGAGGACGACGACGATGCCGCGGTCGCTCTGGCTGCGAATCAGCCGGCCGAAGCCCTGGCGAAACTTGAGCACCGCCTCGGGCAACTGGTATTCCATAAACGGGTTGCCGCCCCGCTTGCGGATCAGATCGAGTCGCGCCTCGACCATCGGACGGTCGGGTACGGTGAACGGCAGCTTGACGATGACCACGTTCGAGAGCGCCTCGCCGGCCACATCCACGCCCTGCCAGAAGCTGTCGGTGCCGAAGATCGCGGCGAGCTCGGTTTGTCGGAAACGCGCGAGCATCTGCGAACGCGAAAGCTCCTCGCCCTGGGCGATGATCGTGTACCCCGCGGCGCGCAGGTCGTCGCGTACCAGGGCGGAGACCTCGTGGAGCATCGCGTAGCTGGTGAACAGCACGAACGCCCGCCCACGGGTCTGCTGGAGGTAGTAGGTGATCGCGCGGGCCGCGGCGGGGATGAATGCTCCCGTGTCGCCCGGGTCGGGCAAGCCCGCCTCGACATGTACCGTGACCTGTCGTTCGTAATCGAACGGCGAGCCGAGTCGCAGTGTCCGGGCCTCGGGTGAGCCCAGCCCGCGCAGCAAGTACGCGAACTGATCGTCGCCGGCGGCCGCGAGCGTCGCGCTGGTGAGTACGACGCTGCGAACGCGGTCGAACAGCAAGGTGCGCAGGGGCGGGCCGACGTCCAGCGGGGCTGTGCAGAGCGACACACGGTGCGTGCGCTGGGGATCCAGGTCAACCCAGTACACGTGCTGGTCGTAGCGTTGCCCGAGCAGGTCGGCGATCGCGCCGGCCAGCACGTCGATGCGGTCGATGAACGCCCCGAGCTCGTACTGATCCTCGACGCGGTGCAGTTGCTGCTTGAGCGGCTGCAACGCATCGATGAGCGCCCGAAGCGCGGGCGTGAGCGGGTTGGCGACAACGTCGGGCCGCAGCAACCGCCCGTTCGACCGGCCCCGGGAGCGCTGCCAGGCGCGCAGAGCGTTGAACAACTCGGTGCAGGCCGACTGGGCCGCGATGACCGCCTGACGCTGGCTCTCCGAGCCGATCGTCGCCAGCAACCCCCGACCCGTTCGCTCGTGGAACAGTCGGCCGAGCAAGTGTTGAACCTGGCTGGCCGACGCGCTGAAGCCGAAATGATCGGTGGCGACCCGTTCGAACGTGTGCGCCTCGTCGATCACGACCACGTCGTAATCGGGCAATACGTTGGCCTGCTGGCGCCGCAACGCCAGGTCGGAAACGAGCAGCGCGTGGTTGACGACGAGAATCTGGGCTTTTTCCGCGCGGCGACGGGCACGCTGGTAGAAGCACGGTTCGTAGTATTCACAGCGCCGCCCGAGACAATTCCCGTGCTCGCTGCGTACCTTTTCCCATACGTCCCCGGGGGGCGCCTCGGGCATGTCACTGCGCGAGCCGTCGGACGTCTCGTAGGCCCAATCCTCGATCGCGTGGAGGGCGGCGAGCTGGGTTCCGCTCGGAAAGAGCGACTTCTGCCGGCCCGAGGTCTGCTTGAGGCGGCGCAGGCTGAGGTAGTTGTTGCGTCCCTTGACCAGCTCGAAAGAAAAAGGCAAACCCAGCGTCTCGCGGAGAAACGGCAAGTCCTTGCCGACGAGCTGCTCCTGGAGCGCGATCGTGTGCGTACTGACGACTACCCGCCGCGGCGTGGCCGGATCGTCGTCGGCGTGGCGGGTGACGTAGGCGATTGCCGGCAGCAGGTAGGCGAACGACTTGCCCACGCCCGTGCCCGCTTCGACGGCCAGATGTTCTCCGCGGGCAAAGGCCTGCTCGATCGCTTCGGCCATCTCGCGCTGTTGCGGGCGCATTTCGTATGCGTCCAGGGCGGCGGCGATGGGGCCCTCCGGTTCGAGCCAGGTAGTCGAGCGTGATCGGTTCATCGCAAGAAGTGTATCGTGTTCAGGCACGCCGTGGCACACCCCGGCGGAGGTTGGCGATGACGTCGAGGGGCCGCAGGCGGCGCGCCAGACGCGCACCGGGGCGACTTTTTTCGGACGAATGTGGGATTTCGCCACAAGTTGGGCAATTCGCGCTTGACGTGTGACGATCGCGGAACGATACTCCGGGTTGAGTATCGCCGTCTTTCTAGGGCCTGTTCCCGTAGAAACAGACGTTTTCACCAGGTTCTGGCGGCGATCGTTCGCGTATCAGAGGTTTGGTAGCATGCCACAGGGAACAGTCAAATGGTTTAACGACACCAAGGGATTCGGCTTCATCCAGTCGGACGAAGGTGGGGATGTGTTCGTCCACCAGTCCGAGATCAAGATGGATGGATTCCGCACGCTGAAAGAGGGACAGAAGGTCCAGTTCGAGGTCACTCAGGGCCAGAAAGGCGCCAAAGCCGTCAACGTAACGATCGCCGAGTAATCTCCGCCGCTTCGACGGCGTGACACAATCTAAGCGACCCCGTCAGGCAATCGCCGGGCGGGGTCGCGTTTTTCTTGCGCCCGGGGCGGGTCAAGCGATGTCACGCGGGTTGGGCGCCGGTGGCGGGCTTTCGTCGCGGTTGCGGCGGATTTCCCAGATCACGAGCCAGGTGCCCAACGCCGCACCGCCGAAAAACGCGGTCGCCGTCAGAGGCGACAGGATCAGCCAAGGCTCCTGGAACAGGCGCCACTTGGCGGCGATTTCGATCGGGATCCAGGCGATGATCGCGACCCCGATGGCATAGCGGATCGCCGGACCGATCGCCGACTGGCGGTAGAGCCGCAGGAGGAGGTACCCGCTCAGCGCGAAGGAGCCCAGAAAAAGAGCGTGCGTCAGCAGGCCGTCGACGCCGAAGACCGCCGGATCGTACGCCCAGAGAAGCACGAGATAAAACGTCCAGACGATGGCGATGTATTCGAAGGCGGTTCGCGGAGCGTAGTTGTCGATGCGACCGGTGCAGACCGCCCCACGCATCAACGGCACCTGGTGGCGACACCATACGAAGAACGGGCAGCGGTTGGATTCGAGAAACAGCAGGTACATGCCCACCATCGCCAGGATGCCCCAGGTGTGTTTGAGCAGCACGTACTCGCCGTAGGTGCCGATCACGACACCATCGTGGAGCATCACCGCTTTCGCGATACCGAGCACACGGCTGGCGAGCATGAGGCTGTATTCGACGCCGGTCCAGATGCTCAGACCCGCGAACACGCCGAGCACCGTCTGGGCGGCGTCGCTGCGAACGTCGCGCGACCAGAACAGCAGGGCCAGCCCCGCGAGGATCAGCCCGACCGTCGCCGCGACCAGAAACGTCGAGACGGGCAGCATCCGGAGCGGGACGGTGGCACGCGAAACCGTGGCTTCGGCGCGGGGGGAAGCGGGTTTCCGTGCGTACCGCAGCGCCGTTGCCAGTGGCTCGTCGCCGAACCATCGGGCCGCGACCCCCGGGCGTCGATAGGTCTGCGCGCTGATGCGCAGGTCGGCGGCGTTGATCGCGACCATCAGCAAGTGGCCGGCGGCGAGCGTGATATAGACGAACACGAACGCAGAGGCGGCGCGGAGCAGCCGGCGCCGTGGATGCTGTGACGACAACGGGGGCGCCGGCGGGGACGCGGCACCAGCCAGCGGACAACATTCGAGCGGGGGCCTGGACGGTTCCACGAGCCGGTCCTCCCGTGGGCAATGCCGCGCGGGCGGCGAGCGCGTCGGCGACGGAGCGGCCCCGTCAGGCCGCGACGGGTAGTGTCTTGTCACGCCCCGGCCGGCGCGCCAGGTAGACGACACAACACAGCAGCACGAACGCCAGGTCCGCGCCGCCGATGGGATACAGGTAATGCACCACCGCTCCCTTGCCGAACGCGTAGCTGTGCAACCCGATACCCAGCACGAAGTTCACGCCGACGTAGGTCATGATGATGAGCCAGAAGGCCAGCACGCTCTTGAGCACGGTGGCCAGCTCGCCCCGCGCGAGCAGGAACACCACCATCGCGACCACAGCCCCACTGACCGCCAGCATTTCGAACGGCGTGGGCGTCCCGAGCTTGGGCACGACCAGCGCGAAAACGCCGGCGCCCAGCAGGAATGCGACCGCGTACATCCAGCCGGGCACTTTCTCGTGGTCGATGCGCACGTGCAAGATCGCGAGGTAGGCCAGCAGCGCGACCAGCGACCAGACCTCTTTGGGATCCCAGCCCCAGTAACGCCCCCACGAGGACGACGCCCACATGCTGCCGGTGATGATCCCCGCGGTGAGCATCAACGCGCCGAATTGCACGTACCAGTAATGCAGCCGATCCACCGCGACGATCGCTTCACGTTTCTGCGGCGCGGCCGCCAGCACCACGAGCTGTACGTGGGCGATGAGGACGGCGAGCGCGAGCACGGCGTAGGAGACCATGATGATCGGCACGTGGATCGCCATCCACGCGGTGTCCATCAGTACCGGGGCGATCGGGCGGATATAGTGGTCCAGTGGCAAGATATCAGCCAGCATCAGCGCCAAAGCGCCCATGACCGAAGCGGTCAGCGGAACCAGCCGCTGCCGGGTAAGCAACATGGACAAAATCGCCAGCGCGCCCGTGCCCCAACCGAGGAACAGCAACGACTCGTACATGTTCGACGCGGGAATCCGCCCCGCGATCTGCCAGCGCTGCCACAACCCGTAACTCAGCACCGCGAAACCGGCCAGGAGCATCAAGGTGGTCAGCATGTCGAACCACCGCCGGCGGACCGCCAGCGCCATCGCCGCCAGCAACGCCCCGAGAGCCATGATCTCCCACGCCCGGCGAAAAGGGGCGAGGCGGTTGAAGTGGACTTCGAGTGTCATGCGGCGATCGGTCGGGTAGTAGGCCGCGGGCAGGGCTGCCAAGGCCGCCTTGAGCTTGCGCGAGGCGGCGAGGAAACCGGGCCCGTCGTCGGCCAGGAACGACGTGCGCAGCGCCGTCCAGGCTTCGCGAACGGGTGCCGGCACGTTGTCGCCGATCAACGGCTGCCAGGCACCCTTGGGGTCTTTCGGGTCGGGGATCGCGAGCAGTTGCCGGCCGCCCAGTGCCTGGTTGAGCAGCGTAAGCTGCTTCTGAATGCCCATCGCCTTTTCTTCCAGGGCATCGAGCTTGTGATCCGGTCCCGCCGCCGCTGCCCGGCGAACGACGTCGATCAGCGGGCGGTGCGTGGCCAACTCGATGAATGAGAACGTCTCGCGGTTTGCCGGCAGTTTCAGCTCGGCCCGAAGGTGGCGGTTGGGAATCGTGATCAGCGGCTCGGATTTCCACTGGTCCGGCGAGAACGCCCAGGCCAGCGTCACCACGATCGGGTCGTGCCCACTCCAGTGCTGAACGCCGGTGACCGACTCGACCGTGTCCCGCGCGACCGTGTCCAGCGGGGGCCAGCGCCCGTCGTGCTGAAGCGGGAGCGTGCGAATCTCGGAC
>JALSRY010000006.1 GCA_026984555.1 Phycisphaerae bacterium | reverse complement strand
CCAGTACGATGTCGTTCGGGATCGTTCCCGAGCCGTCGATGCTGCTGATGGTCTTGATTGCGGGGGCGGCGCTTCCGGTCAGGGCGTTGCGGCGTCGCTGAGCAGTCCCGGCCGGGAGCTTCGCCTTGAGAGCCGAGGCTACGCCGGGTTGGACGCCGTCGCGCACGATGGTTTGGGAAATGGGGCGAGACGCGTTGCGGCGTGTGGAGGAAAGCCGTGGGAGTGAAGTTGCTGGTCGATCATCGTCGCGGGGTTGTTGCGCTTGTTTTCGCGCTGGCGTCCCTGGCGGCGCTTGGCATGCCGACCGCCGCGGTGAAGGCGTACGGTTCTGACGTCGTGCCGAATATCGCGATCGCCGTCAACGCCGAGAGCGCCATCGGACATGGTCGAATCGTCGTTCCCGCCAATGAAGCCGTCTGGGATCCGAACACCGCTACGCTGTCCTGGCTGCTCAATGACCCGATCGACATTTATGACGAGAACAACTCCGACCTCGTCGGCACGCTGCTCAGCGCGCAGGTTGTCGCCCACCTTGACAACAATTTCAGCGTCCAGGTGAACATCGGCGTACTTTCTTACGGCAACACGACGACATTTGAGATCGCCTCGCCGCTGGTTCCCACCGGCGCTGGTACGGAGGATTTCACGGTCGCACGGTGCTACGCCAGCCTCACGCTGACCGATCTCGGCGGCGATGGGGCCGCGATGATCGGCGAAGGCGGCCAAGGAAACGGTGCTTTTCGCGCCTTTTTCGATGGTTATCTCGAAGACGGTACGCGATTCGCGCACATGCTCAGTGCGCTCACCACGGACCATGGCGGCACCGTCACCGGCTCGGAGGTCTACCCGCAGTTCGGGTTCCTGCCCACCGATAGCGTGGCGGAAGACCTGAGCACGCAGCTCGCATTCACCATCACTCCCAACGACCTGTTCTACGCGACCACCGAGTTCGAGGTCTCCCAGCTCGATCCCTGCTACGGCGACGTCAACAGCGATTGGCGGCTCGACATCGGCGACCTCGCGGTCCTGTTGGGCGCGTACGGCACGTCCGCAGGCGACGCGGGTTTCAACCCCGCGGCCGACCTGAACCAGGACGGGACAATCGACGTTGGGGATGTTTCCGAATTGCTGAGCGTGTATGGCGATCCGTGTTACTGATTGACGAGACCACTCCGCGGCTTCCTGACGGTGGGTGGCTCTGACCCGGTGCTTTTGCGGATTCTGTAGCCGCCCGCGTTGTTGGGACCATATGGTTGACGACATGTTTGCGGAGTTGCTGGACTGTTTTGTCCCTCCCGGTTCGCGCACCGGCCTGGTGAGCCGTCTCGCGTCGGCGTTCGGCCGGACGGGGTGCGCTGCGGGTATCGCCTTGGCTTCGTTGGTGCTCGCCTCTCCCACGCTGGCGGACGACTCTCCCCCGCTACCCACCTTTCTCAAGCGACAGCCGATCGTGCTCACCGTCGCCCAAGTGGGCTCTGACGTGGACAGCGGTCTTATCACGGACGTGGAAGCGGCCGACTTCGACGGCGACGGCCGGAACGACCTCGCCGTCGCCTGGTTCCTGACCGATACCGACAACCCCGACACCCGCCAGCGGTTTCTCACCTTTTTCTTCGGCGAAGGTGTGGACAGTTTCGTCCGGGGGCCCGATATCGACCTGTACGTTCCCAACGCCTACATCGACGAGTTGTCGATTTTCCGCCACGGGTGCTCGGAAATCGGCGTTGGCGATTTCGACGGCGACGGCGACCCCGACCTCGCCGTCCTGCCCTATTTCGGCGACGAAATCTGGCTCATCGAAAACCTTGGTAATCGGCAGTTCGCTTCGTATCGCAAGTATCCCTTCGGGATCAACACGAGCGGCAATCCGATCACCCCCCCGGAGGCGCTCGCGGCGGACTTCGACGGCGACGGCCGCGACGAGCTCGTTTACATCGCGGACCCGATCCAGCATATCCAGGGTGCCGTGATTCATTTTTGGAAAACCAACAGCACGATCGCCAGTATGCACCGCACGACCTGGGAGGGGATAGACGGCGGTGTCCTCGTCCAATGGACCCGAGGACTGGCGATCGGCGATTTCGACGCAGACGGTCGTCCCGACCTCTGCTTTACCGGTTCGGTAAACCCGCCCAACGAGGACGACCCGGCGCTGGTCGTGTGGCACGACCTCGATATGGACTCCGGCGAGTTCGCCGTGGAGGTGTTCTACCCGAGCTTCCTCTGTTCGGACGTGCTGGCCTATGCGCCCGCGCCCGGGTGCCCCCCCGGTCTCGTACTGACCGATCTCGACGGAACCCAGATCGAGTTCTGGCGTCATGATTGCGACGGCGGCGTGGCGTTTACCCCCGTCGGCGGCGAATCCGGCTATGCCGGCTATTCCACCAATTTCGGCGTCGCCGGCGTCATGGCCGACATCGACGGCGACGGCGATCTCGACCTGATCACCCGCCAAAAAGTCGGCGGTGTCGCCGCCAAGCAGCAGGTGGAGATTACACTGACCGATCTCGACGGCCAGGTGTGGACCCGCGTGAGCCCCAGTCCCATCAGTTCCGCCGGGCTCTACAACGACAACACGCTCGATATCCTGCGGCCGCGCGCCATCGCGGTCGCGGACCTCATGGGCAACACACTGCCCGAAATCGCCGCCGGTTTCGGAATCTCCCCCGGCAATACGGGTGAGAAGTCCCGGGAAGACGACGATACGTTCATCCTGCCGCTGGCCATCTGGCAGAATAGCTGCGTGGGTGATGTGAACCGCGACGGCGTGACCAATATCTCCGACATCGCCGCCGTCATCGTCAGCATGAACGGCGGCGGCTACGACCCCGACGCGGACCTTACCAAGGACGGGGTCGTCGATCTCGCTGATCTCAACATCGTCCTGGGCGACTACGATTGCGACTCCACCGGCGAGATCGACCCAAACCCGCAGTAACCCCGTCGCCCTACCCCCACGACCAAGCCTCGACGGCCGCGTGCCCGCCCCGGCGGTGTCATGCCAGCTTCTCGCTCAGCCAGGCGAACACCTTGTCTTTCGATACGCGCACCTGTTCGAGCGTGTCGCGGTCGCGGATCGTCACGGTACCGTCTTCGAGCGTCTGGCCGTCCACGGTGACGCAGAACGGCGTGCCGGCCTCGTCCTGTCGGCGATAACGCCGCCCGATCGCCCCTTTGACATCGAAGAACGCCACCATGTGCCGCTTGGCTTCGGCGTAGAGTTTCTCGGCGATTTCGGGCATTCCTTCCTTGTTGACCAGCGGTAGAAACGCGGCCTTGATGGGTGCGATTCTCGGGTCGAACTTCATCACGACCCGCGTTTCGAGCTTCCCCTTGTCGTTGGGTGCTTCGTCCTCGGTGTAGGCTTCGCACAGAAACGCCAGGGTGGCCCGGTCCGCCCCGGCCGATGGCTCGATCACCGTCGGCACATAGCGGTACGGCATCCCCTCTTTGGCCTTCCTGGCGGCGTCCTTGTCGCCTTTGTATCTCGCGGCGTCACGCTGCCAGGCATCGTCGTCGAAGTAGCTCAGGTCGCGACCGCTGTGTTTCTGGTGCTGGGTCAGATCGTAGCTGCCACGGTGCGCGACGCCCTCGAGCTCCTGGAAATCCTCCGAAAACGGAAACAGGTACTCGATGTCGGCGCACGCACGCGAGTAGTGCGCAAGCTCGTCCTCGGTCTGGTCGCGCAATCGCAGCTTGTCGCTGCGCAACCCCAAGTTGACGTACCACTCGTAACGCACTTTCCGCCAGAACTCGTACCACGCCATCGACGTATCCGGGTGGCAGAAAAACTCGATCTCCATCTGCTCGAACTCGCGCGAGCGGAAGGTGTAGTTGCGCGGGTTGATCTCGTTGCGAAACGCCTTGCCGACCTGCGCGATCCCGAACGGAATCTTTACCCGCGACGTATCGAGCACGTTCTTGAAGTTCACGAAAATGCCTTGGGCCGTCTCCGGCCGCAAATACGCCTTGCTGCTCGAATCCTGAAGCGCCCCGACGAACGTCTCGAACATCAGGTTGAACTCGCGCGGCGGTGTGAGCGAGCCGACGGCATCGCAGCGCGGGCACTTGAGCTGCTCCAGCTCAGACTCGTAGATGTCCAGGTACGGGGCGGCTTCGGCAACATAGCTCCCGCCGCCGTGCTTTTTCGACAGCTTCTCCGCCTTGGCGGTGGCTTCCTGGATCGCATCCTCCGGGGAACCAGCCTCGACGCAGCAATGATCGAACGGGGCGTCCCCCTCCTTTCGGCGTAGCGCGACGCGGAAGATCTGATCCGCGCGGAACAGTGCTTTGCATCCCTCGGCTTTGCACGAAACCATCGGATCCTTGAATCCCCCCACGTGCCCGCTGGCCTCCCAGACACGCGGGTTCATGATGATCGCGCAATCAACCCCCACCATGCTGACCTCTCCGCCGTCGAGCCCCGCCGGCGGGTTCAGCACCATATCCTGCCACCAGCGGTTCTTGACGTTGCGCTTCAGCTCGACGCCCAGCGGGCCATAGTCCCAGAATCCCCCCAGGCCGCCGTAAATCTCGCTGCCGGGAAAGATGAACCCCCGGCGTTTGCACAGAGCGGTCAGTTTTTCCATACGCGCGGTGTCGGCTGGCATGGTTGCCCTCGATTCCTGCTGCAAGGTCCGGTTCACAAAGCGATCGACCTCCCGCGAACCCGCCGGGTCCGCGACAAGGTCCGTCGGGCGAAGCCCCCAGAGGCACGGTCGGCCCCGTCGCCGCAACACTGTTAGAATCGGCAGTTTAGAAGCGTTCGCTTTCGGACGCAAAGCCCTACTCAACCGCCCCCACCGACGCGTCGATGCCTCCTGCGGCGTTGCGCGCTGGTGGCCGCCGAGTCTCGCCAGTCCCGACCGCCCGAACCCGCGAATGTGGAGAACGGATTGTTCGATCGGCAAGTCCATCGCCTGACATCGGCCCCGGCGTTGCGGTTGCTCGCGATCGTCGGGCTCGCGGGATGGACGCTCGGTTTCGCGGTCCATCTCGCCGCGAATCGGAGCCTCATCGATCACCGTGGCGAGCCTGTCGGCGGCGACTTTATCAGCCCCTACGCCGCCGGACGCCTCGTGCTCGAAGGGGTCGGTCACCGCCTCTACGACCTGCGACTCCAGCAACAAATGCAGGGGCGCATCGTCGGACGACCGGACTTTCGCGGCCTGTGCTCATTCGTAAATCCGCCGGCCGTCGCGGTCGCGTTCGCGCCGCTCGCGATGCTCCCTTTCCGCGTCGCGTATGTCGTCTATACCGCCCTGCTCCTGGCGGCGTATCTGCTCGGAGTTCGCCTGCTGCGCCCCCACCTGCCAGCATTTCACCAGACCTGGACCACTACCGCCGTCCTGGGCCTGCTCTTTTATCCGTTCGTGGTCACGATCACGGGCGGCCAGAACACCGCGATAACCTGGCTGCTGCTGGCCGGGACCTATGCCGAATTGAGAAACGGACGGGACATTCGGGCCGGCGTGTGGCTCGGGCTGCTGTTTTACAAGCCCCAATTCGCGCTATTGCCGCTGCTGCTGGTCGCGCTGCAACGTCGCTTGCGGGCGTTGTCGGCGGCGGGCGTGGTCGCGGCCATCCTGTACCTGCTCGGCGCCGCCATCTGCGGGTTCGACTGGCCGGCGCTCATGCTGCGGTCTTTGCGGACCTACTGGCCGCTTGAGAACCATTTCAACGGCCACACGTCGATTTCGCTGATCGGCGTGTGCGACGCGGCCTTGCCGGGGGGGGCTGGCAGGGTGATCGGGACGATTCTGAGCCTGTCCGTCGTCGCGTCGTGCGTGATTCTCTGGCGGCGTAGCGTGGCGCGCCCCGACCTGTGCTGGGCATTGGCGGTCAGCGGCTCGATCCTCATCAGCCCGCATACCCAGTGGTA
>JALSRY010000005.1 GCA_026984555.1 Phycisphaerae bacterium | reverse complement strand
ACGCGCGGGCAAACGGGTACGCCGGCAGCCGCAACACGTGACCACCAAACGCCCGCCATGACCGCTGTTAGGACCGCGCCGGACGTTTGTCAAGCAGCGACCCACCCCGTCAGCCGAGATACCCCCAAGCAGTCCCGCACCGGCGCCAGCCCGGCACGGCGACCGGCCGCTATCGGGGCGACGCCTGCTTCGGCCGCGTCGCCCGAGACCCGCGCGGGCAACCAACCACCGTGGTCGGTAGGAACCCCGAAAAGACCCGCGGGCCGAACACGCGGCGAGACCGGCCCGCGGTTGGTAGTTTTCGACCATTCCGCCGCTATTTCGCCCGAAGCGGTTGGCGGGATGGCGCACCTGTGTACACTACGAGCGGCGTAGCGCGGATGGTTGGCGTCAACTCATCTTGACTCGATTTCAGCGTGGAGGCAAAAGGCGGGCGGCCGCGGCCCAGGGCTGCGACCACCGCTGCTCCGGCTCGCAGGCCCGCGGCCCGTCCGGGGGAAGAGTGCGTAACCACGCCGCTGCGCGGCACAAGAACGTGGCGACGGCGATGCCCAGATCGACCGACATTCGGCGGGTTCTCATCATCGGCAGCGGTCCGATTGTCATCGGGCAGGCGTGCGAATTCGACTATTCCGGCACCCAGGCGTGTCGGGCCCTCCGCGAGGAAGGCGTGGGCGTTGTTCTGCTCAACAGCAACCCCGCGACCATCATGACCGATCCCGAATTGGCGGACCGCACCTACCTCGAGCCGATCACGCCGGCGGTCCTGGATCGCATCCTCACGCTCGAGTCGCAGCGCGGCACGCCGGTGGACTGTGTGCTGCCGACCCTGGGCGGCCAAACCGGGCTCAACTGCGCGATGGCCGCTCACGAGGCGGGCGTGCTGGAGCGTCACGGCGTCCGCCTGATCGGGGCCAGTTGCGAGACGATCCGCCGGGCAGAGGATCGCGAGACATTCAAGGCGACCGTCACCGCGGTCGGTGTCGATGTACCGCGCTCGCGAACGGTACGATGCTTCGACGAGGCTCGCGCGGCGCTCGCGGAAATCGGCCTGCCGCTGTGCATCCGGCCTGCCTATACGCTGGGCGGCACCGGCGGGGGAATGGCCCGCGACAAAGCGCAGTTCGCGCGCCTGGTACGCGACGGACTCGCGCAGTCTCCCATCGGACAGGTGCTGATCGAAGAAGACCTGACGGGATGGAAGGAATTCGAGCTCGAGATGATGCGCGACGCACGCGACAACGTGGTCGTCGTGTGCTCGATCGAGAACCTCGACCCCATGGGCGTCCACACCGGCGACTCGATCACGGTCGCACCGGCCCTGACGCTGACCGATCACGAGTACCAGGCGATGCGCGACGACGCGATCGCGATCATGCGGGCGATCGGCGTGGACACCGGCGGAGCGAATATCCAGTTCGCCGTCCACCCGCGCGACGGGCGGCGCGTGGTGATCGAGATGAACCCGCGTGTGTCCCGCTCCTCGGCGCTGGCGTCGAAGGCCACCGGCTTCCCAATCGCCAAGATCGCCACCAAGCTCGCGATCGGCTACACGCTCGACGAGCTGCGCAACGACATCACCGGGGCGACCAGCGCGTGTTTCGAGCCGGCCATCGACTATTGCGTGGTCAAGATGCCGCGTTTCGCCTTCGAGAAGTTCCCCGAAGCCGACGAAACGCTCACGACATCGATGAAATCGGTCGGCGAAGCAATGGCCATCGGACGCACCTTCAAAGAGGCGTTTCAGAAGTGCATCCGCTCGATGGAACTCAAACGCCCCGGGTACGGGCTGCACCCGGGCGACAAGTGGTTCGACGCGCTGCTGCGCGATCCGCTCGGGGAAGACGACGCCGCTGAAGTCTGGGTGGACGCGTTTGGCGGCGAACCGCACCGCGGGCCGTTGTTCGGTGGATCGGCGCTGGGCGAAGCCCCGGCAGACCTGTACGAAGAGTCTTCGACCGCGTGGCCGATCCCCGACGAGGTACTCCGTGAAAAAATCACCGTCCCCTGCCAGGGACGCATCTACTACATCCGTTACGCGCTCAAGCTGGGCTGGAGCGCTGAACGGATCGCCGCGCTCTCCGGGATCGATCCGTGGTTTTGCGACCAGCTCGCCGATCTGGTCGATCTCGAAAAACGCCTGCTCGACGTGTCGGCCGGCGACGGCCCCGGGCGCCGACTGTCCGGCGAGCTGATCGACGCGTACCAGGACGCCCGGGCCGCCGGCTACAGCGATGCCCAGTTGCGCCACGCCTGGCGGCTCGACGCGGCGGCGTACCACCGGCTCAAGGAACAGCTCGACCGGCCGAAGTTCAAGCTGGTGGACACGTGTGCCGCGGAATTCGAGGCGCGGACACCCTATTACTACTCGACCCACGAACGGCCACTGGCCCAGGTCGTACAAAACGCGCAAGCGGCGCAGGCCCTGCGCGCGCCGGCGGCGGCCAGCCCACCGGCGTTGCGCGAGTTGCTCGCGACTGTGGACGTGCAGTCAGCCTACCGCTACCGGGCGCTCGACGAACAACACCTGCTGGTCGAATCCCACGACGACGAGCTGCGCATCAGCAACCGGCCCAAGGTCCTTATCCTCGGCGGCGGTCCCAACCGTATCGGCCAGGGGATCGAGTTCGACTACTGCTGCGTACACGCCGCGATGGCCGCCCGGCAAATGGGTTTCGAGACCGTGATGATCAACTCGAACCCAGAGACCGTCAGCACCGACTACGACATCTCCGACCTGCTGTTTTTCGAACCACTGACGTTCGAAGACGTGCACAACATCTGCGAACGGCTCAACGGGCGACCGCTCGGAGCCGACGGCGGCCTGGTCCACGGCGTGATCGTGCAGTTCGGCGGACAGACGCCGCTGAACATCGCCGCACGCCTGGCCCGGGCCGGCGTGCCGATCCTCGGAACGACGCCCGCCAGCATCCACCTGGCCGAGGATCGGGAGCAATTCCAGCAGGTGCTGCGCGAGCTGGGATTGCGACAACCGCCCAACGGCGTCGCGTTTTCCCGCGCCCAAGCGGCCGAGGTCGCCGAGCGACTGGGCTACCCCGTGCTGGTACGCCCGTCCTACGTACTGGGCGGACGCGGGATGCAGGTGTGCAACAACAGCGCCGACCTGGTGCGCTACATCGACGGCGCCCTCGGCGCGACCGACCGCGAGCGCTACATCGACCAGCGCCACCCGATCCTGATCGAAAAGTTCCTGCTCGACGCGGTCGAGGTGGACGTGGACGCCATCAGTGATTACGGATATCCGGGGCGCGCGGCGGCAGCCGGCCGCTGCGACATCTGCGGAATCATGGAGCATATCGAGGAAGCCGGCATCCACAGCGGGGACAGTTGTTGCGTGCTGCCGCCCTACTCGCTTTCGCCGGCGCTGGTGGACGAGATCAAGTACCAGGTGAAGCTGCTGGCGCGGCGACTGGGCGTGTGCGGGCTGATGAACGTCCAGTTCGCCATCCAGGGGCGGGTGGTGTACCTGATCGAAGTGAATCCGCGGGCGTCGCGCACCGTCCCGCTGGTGAGCAAGGCCACGGGCGTGCCGTGGGCGCGGATCGCGACGCAGGTCATGTTGGGACGTTCGCTCGACGAAGCGTTGGCCCAAGCGGCGGCGACTGATCCGCCCGCCCCGCGGCATGTCGTGGTCAAGGCCCCCGTCTTCCCCTTCCGCAAGCTGCGTACCGTGGATTTCGTCCTCGGCCCCGAAATGCGCAGCACGGGCGAAGTCATGGGGATCGACCGGACGTACCCGATGGCCTTTTACAAGGCGTTACGCGCGGCGGGGCTCGAGCTGCCGACTCGCGGCCGGGTACTGGTCAGCGTCTGCGATGCGGACAAGCCGCGTGTGATTTCGATCGCTCGGGAGCTGCACGACATGGGGTTCGAGTTGTTCTCGACGATCAACACCCACCACACGCTTGCCGACCACGGCATCCCATCGACGATCGTCTCGAAACACGACGGTCGCGGGCATCCCTTCCTGCTCGACATGATTCTCGAACGCAAGCTCGATCTGCTCATCAACACACCCATCCACACGGGCAGCGCGACGAACGAAGGCCGTTGGCGGGTCGCATCGATCCGGCTGGGGATTCCCCTGATTACGACGCTGGCCGGCGCCCGGGCGGCCGTCGACGCGATCCGGGCGTTGCGGGCCGGAAGCGAACACGTCGCCGCCCTCCAGGACTACCTCACCGGACGCACCACACCACCCCCCCGGGGAGCCGCCCCATGAACCATGCCCTGCTCGCGCTCGAAGACGGAACGCTGTTTCGCGGTCGCTCGGCCGGTGCGGCGGGAACACGCACGGGCGAGGTCGTTTTCAACACCTCGATGACCGGCTATCCCGAGATTTTCACCGACCCGTCCTACTGCGGACAGATCGTCACCATGACGTTTCCGCTGATCGGCAACTACGGGCTCTGTCCGCGCGACTTCGAATCCGCCCGCCCACACCTTTCCGGCGTCGTCCTCAAACAGATGCCACGCCGCCCGAGCAGTCATCGCGCCGAGCTGTCGTTGGGGGAGTTCTTGCGAAAATACGGAATCGTCGCGCTGGCCGGCATCGACACCCGCGCGCTGACCCGCCGCATTCGCAAGCAGGGGGCGTTGCGGGGCGTGTTGAGCACCGAGATCGACGACCCGTTGCGGCTCGTGGCCCTCGCCCGGCAGGCGCCGGGCATGACGGGAGCGAACCTCGTCGAGCGCGTGAGTCGCGCGACGCCATCTCCCTGGCCGGACACACCTGACCGGACCGACGCCGCAACCCCTGAGGCGGGCGCCGGCAGTCCCGGCGCCGGCCCGCATATCGTCGTGATCGACTGCGGGCTCAAGTCCAACATCGCCCGTCTGCTCGCTGGTGGCGGCGCCCGGGTCACGCTCGTGCCCGCCACCACCCCGGCCGATCGGATTCTCGGCCTGGAGCCTGACGGGCTGGTTGCGGCCAACGGCCCGGGCGATCCCGCCGCGGTGGAAGCCACCCGGTGTGCGTTGTCGGCCCTGCTGGGGCGGCTGCCGATCCTCGGCATCTGCCTGGGACATCAACTGCTCGCCCTGGCCCTGGGAGCACAGACATACAAGTTGCGGTTCGGGCATCACGGCGGCAACCTGCCCGTGCGCAACATCCCCGCCAACCGGGTCGAGATCACGTCGCAGAACCACGGCTTCGCCGTCCGCGGACGCGCGCTCGAAACCGCCGGCGCGACGGTGACCCACGTGAACCTCAACGACGATAGCATCGAGGGATTCGCCCACCCGGAGCTCAACATCGCGGCGGTACAGTTCCACCCCGAAGCGGCCCCCGGCCCGCACGACGCCGGTTACTTACTGGCGCGTTTTGTGACCCATGTGCGCGAAAAACGCCACATCGACACGACGCTGTTTACGCCGCAGATCACGAAGCTGGCTCGCGCGAGCGTGCGAGCGGCACCGCCGAAACGCCGCGCGATGGGAGGACGCGAGGCCTACCAAGCCACATCGAACACGAACGACGACGCCGGCTGAAGTGCAAGACGCACCGGGCGAACCATACCCCCTTGAACAACAACTCTTACCCAAGCGATGAGGCGCTCGGGGCTGGACCGCGCGAGCGGGAGCGGCCGGCGACTGCATCGAGACTATCGCCGATCGCCAACCCGTTCCCACGGAAAAACCCGACGCCGCGAGAGCATCGCTCCCGCGGCGTCGGCCGGTGGAATCCGTGTTATCGAAGTCCACGCCAAGTCTGTGGCGGTCGGCGGGGCTGGCGCCAGCGTCCCGAAGGGCTGTCCGACTCCGGCACCCTGCCGTTCACAGGGCCTACGGACAGGTTGTTCCGTAGACCGCAAGCAGCTCGGACAGGTCGGCGAGATCGACGTTGCCATCGCCGGTGAGGTCGCCGTCCTC
>JALSRY010000004.1 GCA_026984555.1 Phycisphaerae bacterium | reverse complement strand
CGATCGACACGTCGATCACCACGACCCCCTCCGCGTCGCCGGGGATTCGCAGCCGCGCGCGGACCAGCGGCGTCGCGTCAGCCAACCGCAGGCCCCGCCACAAGATCGCGTCGCCACGCATCCAGCTCACGTGACTGACCTCGCGTCGGCCGACGGTGAGGGTAACGGTGTGGCGGTGCCCCTGGCGCAATAGCTCGACCGAGGCGGTCGCGCCGGGCGTACTCTGGCCGACGAGTTGGGCGAGCGACGCCGGGCCCCGGATCGGCGATTCGTTGTAACGCAGCAGCAAATCGGCTTTTCGGATGTCGGCGGCGCGGGCGGGCCCGTCCGGATCGACCTTCTCGACGACTACACCGAGTCGCGGTTCCATCCCCGCCGGCCGTTCGCGTTCCTCGGGGTTGCGGACGGTCAGCCCGATGTAGCCGTAGTCGATGTGTCGCCCGTGCATCAATTCGCGGATCGCCCGTCGGCGGGGAGGGGACATCGGGATCGCGAACCCGACACCCTCGTCGTCCGCGGCCCGCGTGTGCATCGCCGTCACGATACCTACCAGCTCACCGCGGATATTGAACAGGGGACCGCCCGAGCAGCCGGGGTAGATCGCGGCGGTGGTCTGGATCAGGTCGCCGTAGAAACGGTCGTCGATCTCGCCGAGGCCGGGCAACATCCGGTTGAGGTTCGAGATCACGCCGATGGAAACGCTGAGCTGCCCATCGCGGCCGAGGCCGTAGGGATTGCCGAGCGCCAGCGCCCACTGTCCGCGTTTGACGGTGGCAAAGTCGGCAAAGCGGACGGCGGGCAGGCCCGTGCGGTTGACATGAATGATCGCGAGATCGCCGCGCGGGTCCGACGCGAGCAGCAGGGCGCGGGCCTTGCGGCCGTCGTGGAACAAGACGTCGATCGTGCGGGCGGCCTGGATCACGTGTTCGTTGGTGAGGATCAGCCCGTCAGGAGACACGATCGTGCCGCTGCCGTTGACCGCGACCGTTTGTTCAAACACGCCGCTGGTCGTGGTCGAACCCTCGCCCACCGCTGACACGTAGCAGCGCTGCACGCGGATGCCGACGACGGAAGGGGACAGACGCGTGACGAGGCGCTCGAACGCATGCTGGAGGCGCTCGAGCCCGGCGACGTCCGGGGAAGATGCGCGAGCGCGAACGGATTGCGCGCGGGTGTCGGCGGGCGCGAGGGCCGCCAACAGCACCAGCACGGCCGCCGCCGGTCGCCACAGCACGTGGCGGCTTGCCCGCGCGTGGGACGATCCTGGCCGAGCGTGAACCAACGCGGTCAGTGCCAAACCCAGACTCCTTGTTTGCCGGTTTCTCCGGCCGATATCCCCATTCCTGCTGGGGGCCAGCCGCGGTCGGCTGGCCCGGTCTTGCGGCGTTTGTTCCCGGTGTCGTATTCCGCGCGCCGGCCGCTTATTCGTTATTTCGGCATCCCGTGTCGTGCTCGTCAATATCGGTACCCGGCGCCGAGCCACCGGCCAACTCGCGGTACAGCTCGGCCAACTCGCGCGCATGCCGCCGCATCGACAGCCGCTCGCGCAGCGCCGGCGCTTCCGCCGCGCAGGTCGTGCGCACGGCCGGATCGAGCCCGCGCCGCAGGGCATCGCACAGGGCGTCGCGTTCGCGTGGCGAATCGACGACATAGCCGCTGCGTTGGGCTGCGATCGCCTCCGCCGCCCCGTTGAGCCGCGTCGTGACCACCGGCAATCCGCAGACGAGTGCTTCGAGCACGACTCGGCTGCACGGATCGTACCACGTCGGGTGGGCCAGCAGGTCGGCGGCATAGTACAGGGCCCGCACGTCGCCCGCGGGTCCGAGAAAACGTACCGGCACGGCGGAACGCCGCGCCGCCCGCGCGAACGGCCCGCTCGCCCCGCGCCCCGCCACCAGCAGCAGCGGCCGCGGCTGGGGCAAGCCGCCCATCGCCACGATCAACTCCGCCAATCCCTTGAGCTTGAAGTTGTGCGCGACGAAGAGCACGACGGGCGCTTGCGGGTCGATGCCGAGCTTTTCGCGCGTTTGCGTGCGTGCCCGTCGCGCCTGGTTCGCCTCCAGCGGCTGGATATCCACGCCGTTGAACACCACGCGCACGCGCTGCTCGGGCAGCGTCGGATAGGCCCGGCGTGCCTGGCGCGCCGCGTGTTCGGACACAGCGACGACGTATGGAGCGGGGCGCTGGTCGAGTAATTGCCGCTCGATTTGCAGCAGGAAGCGCTGCCGGCGATGGAAACGCCGGCCGATGCGCCGCACCGCCCGACCGATCCCGGTGGTTCCGCGGGCTACGCTCTGCGCGATCGTCTCGACATAGGTTCCGCCCCGCGGCTGGTACACGTGGCACGTCGGGCACGGTGTGATCGCGTGGATGATATCGAAACGCTCGTCGCGGACGGTGCGCATCGCGGCGTACACGAAGGCGCGCGTCGCGCTCGTTTTCGTCGCGCCGGGCGCGGGCACGCGCAGAAAACGAACACCCGCCGGGGGATCGAGCGCCGGCTCCGAACCCGCGCTGTTGCGTTGCGCCCGACACACGACGGTCACATCGAGCCCGCACGCGGCGAGGTTGCGGGCCATTTCGAGCGTGGAGGTTTCCGCGCCGCCCCGGCGAGCATCGACATGTTCCTGGATGATCGCGACTTTCATGGAGCCTGGTTCTTTCGGGCGATGCGGCGGGAAATCCAGTTGCTCTTGCGCACGATACGCCGGGCGTACCACCGGGTTCGGGGCGCGCGGGGCAACAGGTTGAGATAGGCACGCAGGAATCGCCAGCGGTCGGAGCGGCGGGCGCCAACTTGTCGAGCGGACGCGTCGAGCTGCGCCAGGTCCTTGATGATCCAGCGCATCCGCCGCCAACGCGGCTTGTGGACCCGCGCGAGGTCGATCAGCGCGAATGTCGGCGGCCGGGCGGCGAGCGGGTCGATGTCCGCGAAAATGTGACAAAGGTAGAGGTCGCGGTGACAAAAACCGGTTTCGTGAAACGCCGCCACGAACCGCGCCAGCCGCACGACCAGGTCGTGCCGCGCGAGCCCGCGGGTGATCGGCGCCCGTTCGTGGCAGAGGCGGGTCCAGAGCCGGTCGAGTCCGTCGCCGGGGACGCGTTCGAGCAGCACGGCGCTGCGTCGTTCGAGCGGGCCGCGCATACGCTCGATGAATCCGACCGGCGCGGGCGCGTTGATGTGGGCCTGGGCCAGGCGGCAGCACACCGCGTACTCCCACGCGGCGCGGCTGTGGCCGAGCACCTGGCGTCGTGCGCGGTCCCACTGTTCCGACAGGGGTGTGTCGGCGTAGCGCTTGACGTAGAGCACATCCCCGCCGATGCCGGCGGGCAGTGTCCACCGCCAGCGCCGCCGCCCGCGGAGCCCCTCTTTGTGCAGCGTTTCCCAGGTTCCCGGGACCGCGGGCGCGTCAGCAACATCGAGCAGCGGCGAGAGCGTGTCGAGACCGGCGCGGGCCAGGCGCGGCCGCCACGGGGGAACGACCTGTTCGCGTGTGCTCACGAGTGTGGCTCCATCGGGCCGGCGGAGGGAGTGTCGGTCTTGCCGGTTCCACCCGTTTCGGCGAGCAGGTCGCGGTTCCACTTTTCGAACAGGTCGTTCATGCGAATACGTTTTTGTTCGTGGGCCAGCCAGCGCCGGGTCAACCGGTCGATCTCGCGGTAGTGCTCCTTGAAATCCGGGCTGAGCCGCCGGGCTCCGTAGTACTCGTGCAGGAAGCGCAGCCGCTCGGTACGCGTCGAGAAGGGTAGCGCCGACGCCGCGAGGTGGGCCAGCTCGAAAAGCCACCACCGCGGTCGTCGAGCCATGCGCCGCCCGCCTCGTCGCGGCCGCACGTCGAGGAAAAAAAACTCCGGCTGGCCGACGAGGTCGAACCGGATCAGCGTATTGCGCCAGAAAAGCTGACCGTGGGCGAAGCCGGCGGCGTGCATCCGCGCGACCTGCCGAGCGAGACGCCGACCGATGGCGCGGCGCGTCGCGATCGGCAGCACCAGGCGGCCCGCTTGCACATCGCTGGCCCACGAGGTCATGTTGCGCGCTCCGGGAACCTCCTCGGTGACCAGGAAGCTGGCGACCACGAAGTGCCCCACCCGGCGCGTGCCGCAGGCTACGGGCCGCACCGCCGGCAGACCCAGGTGACGCATCTCGCGCAGCAGCCGGTACTCGGCCAACCCGCGATGGGCACCAACGAACGTCCCGCGTAACGCTCCGCGCAGCCGCCGACTCCAATCGCCGTAATAGTAGCGTTTGACGAAAAACCCGGGACGGTCGCCGGGGGACGGCACATAGAGCGTTTCCGTCGTGCGGCTCCAGGCGGCGACGCGGCCGTCCGTGCGTCCGAGCACGTGCGCGACGCGGTCGAGCCCGGCGGCTCGCAGCGCCTCGCGGTAGGCGGGGTCGACTCGCATGTGGTCGGTGTGCAGCATCACCTCATCCGGCTCGCGGTGTCTCACCAGCGGGTTGCAATCGGTAGCCGGTCGCTCGGGGGCGGCGTTGCCGCGCACTACGAGCGGCGATCGGCTGCGCGCGGAGGACATCGATCCGCCACCCGACAGGGTTCCGCCGCCTGGTTCTTCGTACAGCGCTCGAGCAGCGCGTCGATGTTCTCCATCACCAGGTCGGTGCTCACCCCCGTCATGCACCGTAGATCGAGCGGGCAGCGCGGCAACTGGCACGGCCCGCAATCGACCGGAACCTGTATCTTGATTTCGCGATCGTAATCGGTATCGGTCCATTCCTGGTGCGTCGGACCGAAGATCGTCACCGTCGGCACGCCGAACGCCGCCCCGTAATGACGCGGGCCGGTGTCGTTGCAGACCAGCAACGCGGCCTCGCGAACCACGACCTTGAGCGACCCGAGGGTCGTGCCCGGCGCGTCGCAGCAAACCGGCCGGCTGCGTGCCTGGCCGGCGATGGCCCGCATCAACGCGGCCTCGTGCGGCGCCCCCACGAGCACCGAGCGCAGGCCGCGGCGCGCGTCCAGCCGGTCGCACACTTCCGCGAAGCGCTCCGGCAGCCAGCACTTGGCCGCCCCGAACGCCGCCCCGGGGTTGATGACCGCGTAGGGACGACCGTCGTCCAGTCCGTAATGCGCCAGCAATGCCCGCCCGGCCTGTTCCTGTTCATCGGTTACACCCAGGCGCAACCGGCGGTCCGCGACGCCACACCCGACCCGCTCGGCCAGCGCGATGTAATACGGCAGCACGGGCGACGGCACGAACTTCCCGTCGCGCTTGAGCGGCGTCAGCCGATCGGTCAGGAACCCGCTGCGCCCGTCGCGGGCATAGCCCACCCGCCGCCGGGCGCCGGCCCACCACGCCAGCAAAGCGGAACGAAACGAGTTGGTCAGGAGCATGGCGATATCGGCCCGGTCGGCCCGCAGCCGTCTGGCCAGCCCGGGTAATCCCAACTCGCGGCGCAAACCGCGCCCCGCGGGCCAGTACTCCTCGCGGTCGTGCCACCCCCCCCCGCGAACCACCTCCGCGACGTAGCGCCTCATCAGGAACGTGATGCGCGCGTCGGCGAAGTGTTCGCGCAATGCCGCCAGCACCGGCGTGGCGAGCACGACGTCGCCCACCCAGTTCGGAATCACCACCAGCAGCCGCCGGCACTCCGCAGCCGTCTCGGAACCAGCCATCATCGACATACTGTATCGCCGCCGAGCCGATTTCTCACGGACCCCGGCCACCCGGCCACCAGCCCCCACGCCCGTGCCTCGCACCAGCCATGCCGGCAGAGGGCCGCGCCGCGGCGACGGCCGCTCGCGCCACGACCACGCCGCGATCGAGACGGCGAGACGACGACGCGGCGGATCGGCACAAAGCCGCTATACTGCGTCGCCGGAACCAGCGGCGACCGGGCGGGGGCGGTCGCGAGGAGGCATCATGCGGCCCGTACTCAAAGTTCGGCGGCG
>JALSRY010000003.1 GCA_026984555.1 Phycisphaerae bacterium | reverse complement strand
ACGCGCAGGGGGTTACGCCTCGGGTTCGTGGTGTGGTTGTGGTGTGGGCTCGTGTGTACGCCGGGATGTCGGCGGGAAGGTTCGGCCCCGGCGGTGCGTCCGCGCGACCTGGAGGCGGCGCCGCTGGTGGCGTTGCGCGAACACCGTCGGGCGGTGGCGTCCGATGGCGTGCGGAACCTGCCGACGTATCGTCCGCTGGGAACACGACTTGGGTTACTCGTCATTCGTGACGCGGCCCAGTGGGCGGCACTGCGCGCATTGGCGGACGAATTGGGGCCGTGTCCGTCGATCGAGCAGGGTGTGATCGTGGTGGCGGCGAGTCATGCGGGGTTGCCGGTGGATGGGGGGTGGCCGATTCGGTTGCGGGGGGTGCGTGGTTTTGGCGGATTCGGGTTGGCAGTGGTGCGTTTTTCAGGGGGGAGCTACCTGTCGGATGATTCGACGTACCTGGAAGCGGTTTCGGTGCGTGGGGTGCGTGGGATCGTGGCGGTGGATGTCAACGGTACGCGGTTTTACCCAACGCCGTGTTACCGGGGGGCTCGCGGGGCTGCGGGTAGCCCGTGATATATCGTGGGGGGATCCCACGACCAGTCGTGGGCTGATCAGGCGGATTGTCGTCTGATCGTCATATCGAAATTGCGTACCAGATTCTTGTACAAGCTATAGGTGACGGCGGCATAGGTGCACACGGCGATCACGCTGGCGATGGAGCGCAGGAAGCGGGCGGAGGCTTGCTGCGCGGGGGTGGGGGGGTTGGTGAGGTCGCGGCAGAGGGCTTGGTAGTCGATGAGTGACTGGACGGCGTGAAACGGTGTGAAGGGCTGGATGATGGCGGCGACGGTCGATCCGGCCTGGGTCATCGCGAGCGCGCATCCGGCGAGCAGTCCGGAACCGCCCAGGACGACGGCGGTAGAGATCATCACGGCTTGCACGGTGCGGCGGGAAGTGAGCGAGAACTGGAGTCCGACCATCGCGGCGAGGGCGGCGAAGGCGGTCATCACGAGGGGCACCAGCAGCAGGGTTTCGGGGGTGGTGACGTGTCTGGCGGGGGTGTGGCGGAAGTCGGCGAGGACGAAGAGGGCGATGGTGAACGCGGGTACGGCGATGAGGGGTATGACGAAGCTCACGAGTCCGCGGAGCATGCCGGCGATGATGTAGTGGCTGGTGAGGGGGGTGGTGAGGAGCAGTTCGAGGGTACGCGATTCTTTTTCGCGGGTCAGCGTGGTGGCGGCGGTGTTGGTGACGACGAGGAGGATGACGGCGAGCTCGATCCAGGTGATGGCGGTGAGCCAATCGCGGGTGAGCGCGGGCTTGTTGGCGTTGAGGCCGGCCCAGCCTTTTTCGTGGGCGACCAGCAGGAGGATGCCGGCGGCGGCCCCGCCGATGATGAACAGCCAGCGCATGGCGGAGCGGCCGGCGGTGGAGGCGCGGGTGGCGGCTTCGCGCCAGGCGATGGGGTTTTTCCAGACGCGCCGGGGGGGTCGCCGGCGTTCGCCGTTGGCGGCGGGTCGGGAGAAGAACGCGGTGCATCGGTTGAGCCAGGAGCGTTCGCCTTCGCGGGCGCCGCGGCGGACGAAGAAGAGGCTGAACAAGACGAGGGCGATCGAGGCGAGTGAGGTGAGCACGAGGTAGCCGTATTGCGGATAGGCCAAGAGCCAGCGCCAAGGCCAGCCGTAGTGGTAGACATCGGAGCTGGGTGGGGGGGGCGTCTGGCCGGTGACGACGAGCAGGGCGAGGAAGGGGTGGAGCGGTGCGAGCCAGCTCATCTGCCAGGTTTGGCCGGGTTCGAAGGGGGCCTCGGGGAGCCAGCCGTAGTGAGACAGTCCGTAGGCTCCGAGGGCGAGCAGGTAGGTTGCGATGCCGAAGAAGAACGAGAAGATGGTGCGTCGGGTGCCGACGCGTATGACGCTGATGGTGATGGCGAGGGCGCCGGTGAGGAGGCCGGTGGCGGCGGCGAGGGCGACGCTGAGGAAGACCTCGGTCGAGGTGACGCCGCCGTAGAGCATGGTGATGCAAAAGATGGGGATGCTGGCGAGCAGGAGGGCCCAGATGAAATAGAGTCGGGAGAAGAGGGAGCCGAAGACGATCTGGGCGTTGGAGAGTGGCGTTGTGAGGAGGATGTGGAAGGTATTGGCGTCTTTTTCCTGGGTGATGGCGCCGGCGGTGAAGACGGGGGCGATGAAGCTCATCAGGCAGAGCTGGACGATGCTGACCCACATGAAGGTGTTGCTGGCCTGTTTGGCGAGTTCGGCCAGGGAAGCGGACTGGGCGCCGAACCCGCCGCCGCCGGCGGCGAGGATGACGACGAACAAGGTGACAAGGTAGGCGAAGCGGGCCCAGAGGTGGCGGGATCGTTTTCCGCCGGCGGCGACCACGCGGACGAGGATCGGGTTGGCCGGCAAGAGCCGCCAGAGCCACCGGCCCAAGTCGCGCCAGACGTTCATGCGTGGGTCTCCGTGGGTTGGCGGCGAGCGTCGTGTGCGGGGGCTGGGTGCGGGGCGTTTGCGTGGCTGTGGGAGTTGTTTTTCATCACTGCACGATTCCCTTGGTGAGTCTCATGAACGCGGTTTCGAGGTTGACCTCCTCGCGCTTGATTTCGGTGATGCGCAGGTTGTTGTCGATCAGGGCGCGGACGAGCGTGGTGAAGTCGGAGGTTTCCTTTTCGAGATCGACGACGAGCATACCGTCCTGGATCTGGGCGGTCTGGACACCGGGGAGCTGCGCGAGCACCTGGCGGGCCCGTTCGCGGTCGTCGGGTGTGACGATGTGGACGGTGGTGCCGGCCTGGGCGCGGCGGAGGGCCTCGGCGACGGAGCCCTGGTAGACGAGTTCGCCCTGTTCGAGGATGCCGATGCTGGTACACAGGTCGGCGAGCTCGGGGAGGATGTGCGAGCTGATGAGGATGGTTTTGCCCATGCGGTGGAGTTCCTTGAGGAGCTCGCGGATTTCGATACGGGCGCGCGGGTCGAGGCCGCTGGCGGGTTCGTCGAGGAAGAGGATGCGTGGGTCGTGGAGCAGGACGCGGGCGATGCTGAGGCGTTGTTTCATGCCGCGCGAGAGCGAATCGACGAGCGCATCGCGTTTGTAGGAGAGGTCGGTGAGTTCGAGCACGTCGCCGACGATCTGGGTACGTTTGCGTCCGGTGATGTTGTAGGCCGCCGCGAAGAACTCGAGGTACTCCTGGACGACCATGTCTTCGTAGGCGCCGAAGAAGTCGGGGACGTAGCCGATGAGGGGGCGGATCTTGCGGCTCTCGTAGCCGACGACGTGTCCGCAGACGCGGGCCTCACCCCAGGTTGGTTGCAGGAGCGTGGCGAGGATGCGGATGGTCGTGGTCTTGCCGGCGCCGTTGGGGCCGATGTAGCCGAAGCACTCGCCCTCCTCGATGTTGAGGTGGAGGTTGTTGAGGGCGACGAGGGCACCGTAGCGTTTGGTCAGGTTGATCGTCTGGACAATCACTCCTTTTTCCTCGCTGGTGGGTTTCCGGTGTAGGCGATGGGGATGCGCACGCGGTAGAGCGCGCGTCCGTAGGTGATCCGGGCGCGGTCGGGCTTACCGTCGATGGCGAGGGGGGCCGGGCCGGGCGCTTCGACGACGAGCAGGAGCACGGCCTGTCCGCGGGCGAGCCAGTGCGTGACGTCGAGGTCGGGCAGGGCGTCGGTGCTGATCGGCGGGCCGAGGGAGCGGAAGTCCTTGTTCTTGCGGTTGTTGACGAACAGGTTGCGGGTGCTGGCGAGCATGGCGGCGGCGTCGATGGGCGTGAGTTTTCCCCCGAGGACGCTGACGCTGTCGATCCATTCGTCGACCTGCACGCTGTAGAGCGTGGGGAGCATCGGTTCGGCATGGGGGTCGGGTTTGGGTGATTGTCTCCAGGCCTGCCGGCGGATTTCGTAGTTGCGGTAGAGGCGGTGGTAGAGGCGCGTCGCCCGCGCGCCGGGTTTGATCGGGGGTAGAGGGACGGCCAGCACGTTGACGGCGGGGGGGACGGTTTCCTGATCCCAGTACTTGTTCTCCATGTCGGGGCGGTCGTTGCGCCGGGTGAGACCGGCGACGCGGACGGGGACGCCGTCGAGCTCGCGGAGGCGCGGGTCGATGTAGAGCAGGTATCCGCCGGTGATGGGGGCATCGAGGCCGTTTTCGATCCAGCTATCGGGGGACAGCTCGCCGGTGGCGCGACTGGCGGTGAGATTGCCGCGGATGGTGATGGGGGCTCCGACGCGGTCATGCAGGGAGCCCCGCCAGAAGCTTTCGAACTGTTTGAGCGTGGCCCGGACGAGCGAGCGGCGGAGGGTTGCCTGGGTGGGGAGGGCGTCGTAGCGGCTGGGTGTGGCGTAGCGGGCGGAGAGCACGGCGAAGCCGGTGGCCAACGGGCGGAGAAAGGCTTGTCGGCCGGTGACGCTGAGATCGACCCGTTCGCGGCGGGGGCTCTTGAATCCGTAGTAGGTTCGGGCGATGGCTTCGCTGGAGCCGGCGTGGAGATCGACGAACGCCATCGTGTGCAACTGCTCGCGAAAGCCGTGGGCCAGTCGGATGGTGGCGAGGCTGACGGCGCTGGCGGCGATGGCGAACGCGGAAAAGACGACCCAGTTCAGGTGCGCGAGCTTGTGGCGGTGCAGCCAGGCCCAGACTCCGAGCGTGGCGAGCAGGACGTAGGCGGCGACGAACGCGATGGCGGCGAATGTCCGAACGCTGGCGAGTCGGCGGAAATCGATCGCGGAGACGATCCGGGTGAAGAGGTGGTGGACGCCGAGGATCCAGACCTGTTCGGCCTCCTTGGTGACGAATTCGGGTTCGAGGGGGTTGAGGTCGATCACCTGGGCGACGAAGGGGTCGCGCCGGCCCAGCCAGCGCAGGCCGTGGAGGTCTCGAAGTCCGGTGGCGACCGCGATGACCCGTCCGGAGCCGACCCAGCGCATGGCGACGAGGTTGACGGGTCGATTGTCGGGCAGGCGGTCGCGGAGCGTGACGATGGCGTCGGGGGTGGGTTGTCCGACGCCGACGAGCACCGGGGTATCGAACGGCCGATGCTGCCCGAGGCCGAAACGCCGCTGGAGCACGGGCAGTTGGCGGACGGGGATGGGAGGCTGGGAACCGGTGAGGGGGAGGATTTCGGCGAGAGCGCTTTTCTGAACGCGTGACCAAGCGGGTCCGAGGCCGAGGACGAGGCGGCCGCCGTTGCGGACCCAATCGACGAGGGCGCGGACCTGTTCGGCGTCGAGTTGGTCGGGGTCGGGTTCGTCCCAGAAGACGACGCTGGCGGCTTCGAGGCCGATCCAGCGGTCGGGCAGGTTGCGGGCGGGCATGCGGGCGGTGACGATGGGGCGGTAGTGCGTGCGGCCGGCGTGGGTGGCCTCGTTGATGACGCTGTCGGAGTCGGCGAGTCCGTCGATGGGGGTGAAACGCTTGTCGCTGATATCGAGCAGGATGCGAGCGTCGTTGTGGATGGGTTCGATTGGGGGCAGGGGGGTGCTGGTGATGAGGTGGCCGTCTTCGCCGAGCACATCGAGCCGCAGGGTTCGGGAGGTATCCTGGCGGGAGAGGACGGCGTAGGCCCAGACGCGCCGGACGGTACCGGGGTTGGCGACGATGTTGTCGGTGAGGTAGGCGACATGGTCGCCGTCGCGGTCGGTGAGTTCGCAGCGGAGGCGGATGGTTTCGGGCGTGGTGGCCTGGGTGCTGATCTGGACGAGGATCGGGACCCACTGTCCGTAGCGGAACGCGTAGCGGGCGCCGCCGGTGGAGGCGGGGAAGCCCACCGAGACGACATCGGCCTGGATGTCCTGGGCCGGTGCAAGGCGTGCGCCGAGCGCGGCGCACATACAGGTCGCGAGGAGGGTGGGTAGTCGCAGCCAGTGGTTTCGACGGAGGTTTTCGTTCATCACCTGCCCACGATAGCCGGATTGTCGATCCGTGCCATTATAGGCCGCAAAGAT
>JALSRY010000002.1 GCA_026984555.1 Phycisphaerae bacterium | reverse complement strand
CCCCCTTGTTGCGGAACGCACTGCCCATCAACACCGGAACGATCTCGCGGCCGATCGTCAGCCTGCGGATGATCTCGTGCAGCTTGTCGGCTTGGGGCTCCTGCTCTTCCAGGAGCATTTCCATCAACTCGTCATCGTACATCGACAAGGCATCGAGCATGCCGTGCCGGGCGCGGGCGGCTTCCTCGCGCAGCGCCTCGGGGATCGCATCACGCCGCAGCCGCTGGCCGAGGTCGCCTTCGGTATACACGGCTTCCATCGTCACAAGGTCGATCAAGCCGTCGAACTCGTGCGCCAGACCGATCGGAATCTGGAGCTGGATCGCGGCCAGTCCGAGTTTTTGTTCGATTTCGTTGATGACCCGTGCGGGGTCGGCCCCGACCCGATCGAGCTTGTTGATAAACGCGACGCGCGGCACGTTGTACCGTTTCATCTGCCGATCGACGGTCAGCGATTGCGACTGCACCCCCCCCACGGCGCACAGTACCAGGATGCCCCCATCGAGCACGCGGAGCGAACGTTCGACTTCGACGGTGAAATCGACGTGCCCAGGGGTGTCGATCAGGTTGATCGTGTGGTCGAGCCAATGAACCTGTGTCGCGGCGGCGGTGATCGTGATCCCGCGCTCCTTCTCGAGCTCCATGTGGTCCATCGTGGCGCCGTGGCCACCGCCGTGAACCTCGCCCATCTTGTGAATCCGTCCGCTATAGAACAGGATTCGCTCGCTCAGGGTCGTTTTGCCCGAGTCGATGTGTGCCGAGATGCCGATGTTGCGGATCTTGCCGAGGGTTTCCATGACCTCAAACCATAACCTTACTTGCGACAGCGACTTACGGCGATTCGCGCCGGCATGCTGCCTGTTCGTTGTGCCGCACACTTCCCGCCCCGCTGCGTGCGGGTCGATGCGGATGACTCACTCGTCTGTGGGAGGGAAGACCCACAGGGCGACCACACGGCCGCACTCTGGTGCCCCCCGGATCAGAACGTCGGCGGGAACCCGAAACTACATTTCGTCCATGAACATAGCCCCCAGCGAAGGCCGAATCAAGTTAAACTTCTACAAATGTGCAAGTTGACGCCTCTAAGGCACGCGTCCCGACGCCACCCGCTTGACCCGACCCGACCCCAGGCGTCAAGATGCCCCTCCGGGGTCACAACCCGCCGCAGGAACGCGCCATGAGCAAAGCCATACGCAATCTGAAGTTCGAAGAAGCCATGCGGCGTCTCGATGAGATCGTCGAGGCGATGGAAACCGGGGAAATCGGGATCGAGGAATCTATCGGTCGTTACGAGGAGGCGATGAAGCTCGCGGCCCACTGCCGGCAAATCCTGGACAAGGCCGAGCAGCGGATCCGCCAAATCCAGATCGACGCCCAAGGTCAGCCCCGCTCCGAGCCGTTCGAGCCGCCCGCCGACGCCGCCGGCGAAGACCAACCTCCGGTCTGATGGGTCGCGCCGCGCCGGAAACCGGGCGGGGGAGCCGACGTCGCGGAACCGCGAGGGGCGGGGCCCTGCTGGTGGCGGGTCGCCACGTGCTAAGTTCCCTCGTGGATGTCGTTTGGCCGCAAACGTGTGCCGCGTGTGCGTTGTGGATCCCCGGCGATATGGGGTTGCTGTGCCCCGATTGCCTGGCGGAGATCGAGGCCGCGGCCGCCCTGCCCGCCTGCCCCCGCTGTGGACGAACCGCTTCGCCACTGACCATGTTCGACGGCCGTTGCGGCTTGTGCCGACACGAACGCCATTGGAACGTGGCCGGCATCGCCCGGATCGGCGAGTATCACATCGCCCCGTTGCAGCGAATGCTCCAGGCGCTGAAGTTCGGTACGCCTGATCGGCCGGCGGCGGTTCTCGGGCAGTGGTTGGCGGCGGCGCTGCGCCGGCAGCCGTGGATCGCGGAAATCGACGTCCTCGTTCCGGTGCCGATGCACTGGCTGCGCCGGTGGCAGCGGCCGTGCGATCATGCGCAGGTACTGGCGGAAGCGGTTTCGGAACGGATACACATTCCCGTCCACCGATCCGCCGTCCGCCGGGAAAAATACACACGCAGTCAGACGCGCGCACGCTCCGCGACGGAGCGGTTTCGCAATGTGCGCGGGTGTTTCGAGCCTGCCCGCCGACCTGCGGTCGCCGGTCGCAACGTCTGCATCATCGACAATCTCGTCGTCACCGGCGCCACGCTCCACGAGGTCGCCAAGGTGCTCCGGCAGGCGGGAGCGCGCCGCATCTGGGCGGCGGTGGCTGCGAGGTCGGGATTCGCCGGAGATCGCGAGGTTCGCATCCCAACCACCAACCCCGCGGAGGAGACGGGCTGACCCGCCGGCGGCGGCCGGCGCACGGCTCTCCCCCCCACTTTCGGCTTACCAACCGACGATGTTGTACCCCGCATCGACGTAGTGGATCTCGCCCGTTACCCCGCTGGAAAGATCGCTGAGCAGGTAGAGGCCGGCGCTGCCCACCTCGTGGGCCCGAATGTTGCGGTGCAGCGGTGCTTTTTGCGGATAGTGGCGCAGAATCTTGTCAAACCCGCTCACGCCGGCGGCAGAAAGCGTCTGCACCGGCCCGGCGGAAATCGCGTTGACGCGAATCCCCTTCTCGCGACCCAGCTCGCCGGCGAGATAACGCACCGACGACTCGAGCGCCGCTTTGCATACGCCCATCACGTTGTAGCCGGGGATCATCTTGACCGAGCCCATGTACGACAGCGTCAGCATCGCGCCACCCTCGGCCATCGTGGGCAGTCCGAAGCGCGCCAAGGCCACCAGCGAGTACGCACTGATCTCCATCGCCTGGAGGAAGTCACCCCGCGTGGTCTGGAAGAAGGGGTTGGCCAGCGCCTCGCGGCTCGCGTACGCGATCGAATGCAAAACGAAATCGAAGTCGCCCATGATCTCGTGTGCCTCGCGAAACACACGCTCGATCTGGTCGTCGTCGGTCACGTCGCACGGCAGGATCACCTTCGCACCGATCGGCTCGGCCAACAGCCGTACCCGCCGCTCCATCTTCGGCGGCGGCAGGTGCGTGAAGCCGAGTTCGGCCCCTTCCTGGTGGAGCTTTTCCGCGATGTGCCAGGCGAGCGAACGGTCGTTCGCCACGCCGAAAATCAGACCCTTTTTCCCTTCCATCAACCCCATCGATCACTCCCGTGGCAGCCCGGCCCGACGGATTCCCACTAAGCCGCACAACGGTAGCGGCACCGCAAGGACGTTGCAAGCAGCCCCACGAACGATTGCACGTCGCCCAACCGCGCGAACACCTCGGCGCGCGGGCACCTGCCGGCTCTCCCCAACGCACACCGCCCGGAGCAGACGCCAGCAGGCATCTGATCTCCGGGCGGCGTATCTCGCGACGAGGCGCTCGCTACGTAGCGGTCGCGGTGTTGCTCGGTTTGACCTTCGCTCCCGTCTCGTTATCGACGAAGCGTAGTTCGATTCCCACCTTGTTTCCCCCCACAGTCTGGCTGGTGTGAATCACTTGTCCCGCCACGCTGAGCTTGTCTTCCTCCAACCAGACGTCGATCCACACCGGCGTCTCGGACGGGATGTAATGGTCCGTCTTCACCATGACGCCGCTGGCTGAAACATTGAGCAGCGTACCGCGGGCGACGACCGGCTGTTCGTCGATCACCAGCGTGAGTTTGACGGGGGCAGGCGGAATGATCAGCCCGCGCGGCTCTTCTCGGCGACGCGACAACTCCGGTTCGGGTTCGGCGTACTCGTTGATGAGGTCGATCCACTCCGCTTGCGTGAGTGGACTTGAACGTGACTTGTCCATCGGTATGCTCCCGCGGTGCTGTATAGAGTCCCCACGGGGGTACTATCGGCACGACGCCCCCCCGGACTTTGCCGGGTCCGTGTACCAAATCTTGCCGGCAAGCAAACCATGTGTGCGATTCGAGACGATATGAGATGTTTGGCCGCGTGCGCAGCCGTGTGACGTGCTCCCGCGGTTCCGTTACGATGCCGGCTTCATGCTCGGAAATCAGAACGTCGCGAGGGTGCCCACGCCATGAATACCGACAGTTCGTCTCACAACGGTCTGCCTGAAACCGCCGCACCGCGAGCCGCTACGGTCCGCCTCTCGATCATGATGTTCCTCGAGTTTTTCATCTGGGGGGCGTGGTACGTCACGGTCGGCAACTACATGCGTGTGCACCAGATGGGCGAGGTGATCTACTGGGCGTACACGGTGGGGCCGATCGCCGCCATCATCAGCCCGTTCTTCCTGGGCATGGTGGCGGACCGTTTCTTCTCGACCGAGCGGGTGTTGGTGGTGATGCACGTCGTGGGTGGCGCGGCCCTGTTCGCAGCCCCGTTTCTCACGCCTCGCGACGGTGGCTCGCACTGGTCGTTCATCGGCATCCTGCTGCTGCACATGCTGTGCTACATGCCCACACTGGGGCTGACCAACACGCTGGCGTTCCACAACCTGCCCAACCGCGAGAAACAGTTCCCGATCGTGCGGGTCTTCGGCACGTTGGGGTGGATCGCGGCCAACATCGTCGTCAGCAAGGTCATGAACGCCGATGAGCTGCCACAGCAGTTCTATGTCGCCGGCGGGGCCGCGGTGGCGCTCGGGCTGTTCAGTTTCGTCCTGCCACACACGCCGCCGCCGGCCAAGGGCAAGAGCGTATCCGTCCGCGACGTGCTCGGCCTCGACGCGCTCGTGCTGATGAAGGATCGTTCGTTCACCGTGTTCATCGTCAGCTCGTTCCTGATCTGCATTCCGCTGGCGGCGTACTACAACTACGCCCCCGTGTTCGCCGATGCGGCCGGTTTGCACAACCCGGCGTACAACCTCTCGTTCGGGCAATGGACCGAAGTCGTCTTCATGCTGCTGATGCCGCTGTTCTTCGTGCGGCTGGGCGTCAAGAAAATGCTGCTGGTCGGCATGTTCGCGTGGGTGGTGCGCTACGGGCTTTTCTCGGCCGCCGCCGACGGCGGCATCTTCTGGATGATCATGGCCGGCGTGCTGCTGCACGGCATCTGCTACGACTTCTATTTCGTCACCGGCTTCATTTACGTCGACCAGAAGGCCCACGAGAAGATTCGCGGCCAAGCACAGGGGCTGCTCGTACTCATCACGCAAGGACTGGGCATGCTGATTGGCGCCCAGGTCATCGGGCGGCTGGTCAACCGGTTCGCTTCGCCGAACGCCGCCGCCTTGGCGGAGCGGGCCAAGACGCTGCGCGAAGCGGCCGGACAAGTCACCGGCGTCAAGGCCCAGTCGCTGTGGAACCAGGCGAGCGACCTGCTGCTCAAAGCACACGACTGGCAGACGATCTGGCTCGTGCCGTGCATCATGGCCGCCGTGGTAGCCGTAGCGTTCCTGTTGCTGTTCAAGGACGACGGCACATCACACTCGATCGAACAGTAGCCGGCGAAGGACCACACGAAATGGAGTATCTCTGGGCGACACTGCTGGTAGTGCTCAACGCCGTCTGGCTGGCAACCGTGGTCGCCGGCCTGCCCGGCCTGTGGCTCATGGTGGCCGGCGCCATCGCGCTCGAATGGTGGCGGGGGAACCCCCAGGACATCTTCAGCACCGGCGTGCTCGTCACCATCGTTGCGCTCGCGGCGGCGGCCGAAATCGCCGAGTTCGTCACCGGCATGGTCGGCTCGAAAAAGGCCGGCGGCACACGCTGGGGTTCGGTCGGCGCACTCATCGGCGGGGTGATCGGCGCGGTCGTGGCCAGCTTCGCGATCCCCATCCCGCTCGTCGGAACGCTGATCGGCGCTTGCGGCGGGGCGGCCATCGGAGCGGCGGCGTTGGAGTTGGCCACGGGTCGCAACGTGGGGGAGTCGGCCAAGTCAGGAGTCGGGGCGGGTGTCGGAACGTTTGCCGGGCGCGTTATCAAGCTCGCCGTCGGCGCGCTGATCTGGCTCATCATCACCGTCGCGGTTTATTGGCCGTAAGCCTGAGTTTTTTTTGAAAAATGAC
>JALSRY010000001.1 GCA_026984555.1 Phycisphaerae bacterium | reverse complement strand
ACTTCTGTTCGAACGCGCGCGTGCCGCTGCCGAAGTTCTTCTTCCACGCCGACGACCAGCGCATCCCATGACTCACGTCGCGGATGAAGTTGTTGAATGCGTCCTGGTAGCGCCCGCCGTCGCCGTGCGCCAGAAAATGCACCATCGACCACGCCTGATCGTAGTTGACCACGCTCAAACCCGCGTTCCACTCGTCAATCGTCGTGCGCATCATCCGGTCGATCGACCGCGTCTCGCCCCGCCGAATCAACGCCTGGAGCCGGGCCAACCGCCGCGGCGGCACCACCCCGGTCACAAACCCGTCTCCCGTGAACAGGGCTTCCCCGAAATACTCCGCGAGCCCCTCGTTGACCCACACCGGAATGTCGCCGCCGATGACCGCGTGTACAAACTGGTGAAACCCCTCGTGCTGAATCACGTGCCAGGTCGATCCGGTCGTCCGCGAACCCGCGATCGCCATCAGCCGGCGACCGTCGAACAAACCCGCCGAACCGCGCAGACCCCCGGCGGCGTAATAGTCCGCCGGCTTGCTGTAGAGATAAAACGGCAGCTTGCGCCTGATGCGCCCCGCGAAACGCCGCGTCCGCGCATGGTACATCTCCGCCATCGCCGTGATCCGCACCTCCGCCTCGCGCACCGCGTCGTGCGGCAAGTCCGTATGCAGGATGTAGTAACGGGTGGCATATGTGCGCAGGTGCGCTTCACCCAGCGCGGGCACACCCGCCGCCGTCATCACCGCCAACCACACGAAAACGCGCATCACTGACACCGCGAAGCTCCCCAGCCGTGCGTCCCGCTGCGAAAGCCGCCGCCGTAACCCACCGCCGTTCCGCGACCGTGGGGGCGCCGCTGGCGACGCGAAACATGCGTCCGTCACGAATTCTCGCCACACCCGACCACGCCATTCGTCTTCCCGCGCTTGCCGCCAGAAGCGCGTTGGCCTAATCTAAGAATCGTATATGCGGAGCATATCCGGCCACTGCCGGCAATGCGCCCGCACATGGAGAGGTGTCCGAGTGGCCTAAGGAGCACGCTTGGAAAGCGTGTGTGCGCAATTACGCGTACCGCGGGTTCGAATCCCGCCCTCTCCGTCGATCCGCACGCACCGCGCCTCCCCATCGGTCCACCTCTGCGCGCCCGAGCAGTCGAGCCTGTCGCCACGCGCCCCCCGTTCCACCGCCGCCACGGACGCCCGCCCGCCTCCCGGACGGACGACCGCCCGCCTCCCGGTCGGACGACCGCCCGCCGCTCCGGGCACCGGCGCCTATTTCGGCGGCTTGGACCCACCCGGCCGCATGGCCTTCTTGATACGCGAATAGGAGAGCTCCATCGCCTTGACCGGGTGATCCATGGCGGGCGTCTGGTGGAAAAACGTCATCACGTGGTGGTTTTCGTCGATGATCTGGATGGTTTCCACCTGCTTGACCATCTCGCCCGTCGGCTGGCGCATCTCCGACGTGTACGTGAAAAGCTTCTTTTGCGGGTCGTAGGTACCGATCTGCCGCATGATCCCGGTCCCCATGTTGTCCATCCAGGTCGAGACGAACTTGTGGGTGACCTTGTCGTAGCCCGTATAGCCGATGCCCTCGAACGGCATGTGCATGAAGCTGCCCTTGTACGTCGTCTTGACGAACCGCCCGCCGAGTACCCACTCGTTGACACAGATCCCCGTGCTGGGGGGGCTCTCTTGCCCCGGCTGCATCCAGTGTCGCACGGTCACTTGCCACTCGCCGATGCAGTAGTTCAGGAGTCTGTGGTTGGGCCCGGGAGTCGCGGCCTCCATCCACGCGCGCACCTCGGGACTCATTTCGCCCGGCCTGGCTCCTTTCTTTTCGCCCTGGTCCTGTGAAAACGCCGGCGCAAGCATACCCGCCAGCCCCGCCGCCACCACGCACAACATCGCATACCTGTTCATGGGTTTGCTCCTATGGTCGCCGCCCCGAACCCGGAGCGCGACGCTTGACGCGTTCGGCCCGCATCACCGTCGAGGACAAATGTTAGGAGAATGTACGCATTCGCGTCAAGCCTTTTTTCCCGCCCGCGCAATTCCGCGATCCCCCGGCCGCCCCATCACGTTGCCAGCCATGACGCCCACCGATACCTTACCTGACAACGTGACGACGCCCGCCCGGCCCCAATGAGGAACCTCGCCCGGCGACTCCGCCCGACCAACCCGCCGGGCAGAAAGCCTCGTCGGCCAGGATACCGCCCCGGGAAGCATCCCGAAGCCCCCCGGCGTCAAGGACACGAACACGGATCGTACCAAGGAGCGCCCCAATGCCGACCATCACCGAAACCATTTCCCGCTGGGCTTGCGACCTCGAATACGAACACCTCACCCCCGATGCCATCGACGCCGCCCGCCGTTTTCTCTACGACACCCTCGGTTGTGCCATCGGCGGGTCGCAGGTACACGATTGCCAAATCTTCCGCGAACACTATCAGGCGCTCGGCCAGCCCGGCGCATGCACGATCATCGGCACGACCACGCGGATGAACGTCGTCGCCGCAGCCATGCTCAACGCCCTCGCCACACGGGCGATGGATTACAACGACATCTACTGGAAACAGGATCCGTCCCACCCCTCCGACCTGCTCGCCGCTCCCCTCGCCATCGCCGAACACGACCATCTCGGCGGCAAGGAGCTGATCCTCGCAACCGTACTCGGTTACGACATCACGATGCGCCTGTGCCACATCGCCGTCCCGGGCATTCGCGAGCGCGGCTGGCACCACGCCACCCTGATGGCCTACGCGACGCCGGTCGTCGCCGGAAAACTGCTGCGCCTCTCGCCCGAGCAGATGCAGCACGCGATCGGCATCTGCGCGTGCCACCGCTTCACGCTCGGCTGCGCCGTCGCCGGCAAACTGACCATGATGAAAAACACCGTCAGCCCCATGGCAACCCGCGACGGCGTCGAAGCCGCCATGCTCGCCGCCCGCGGCTACACCGGCCCCGAAGGCGTGATCGAAGGCAAAGAAGGCATGGAACACTGCCTGGGCCCCGAGTGGGACTATTCCTGGATCACCGAAAACCTCGGCGACCGATTCATGATCACCGACTGCGGCATGAAATCGTTTCCGGTCGAGGCCCTCATGCACGCGCCCCTCTCGGCCACGCTCGACCTCATCAACGAACACGGCCTGAAGGCCGAGGACGTGACGGAAGTGCTCGTCGAGTCGATCGCCCGGGCGGCGGACATCCTCTCCGACCCCGCCAAGTACGACCCGCAGAGCAAGGAATCCGCCGACCACAGCCTGCCCTACGCCATCGCCGCGGCGCTCGCCGAGGGCCGCGTCACACCACGCGAATTCCGCGAGGAAAAACTCTGGGATCAGCGCTTGCGGGCACAAATGAAGAAGGTCAAGGTGGTCGCCAACGAAGAGTTCGAACGGGCATTTCCCGCCAAGCAATGCACCCGGATCACCATCACCACCACCGACGGCCGCAAGCTCGTCAAACAGCGCGACGTGCCCAAAGGCGATCCGCGCGACCCGATGACGATCGAAGACCTCGACGTCAAGTTCAACGCGCTGGCCGAGCCCGTCCTCAGCCCCCAACGCCGTCAGGCCATCAAGACGCTCGTCTTCGACCTCGAAAACTGCACCGACATCGGCGAGCTGCTGAAACTCACCGTGCCCGACGCATGAGCCGGCAGAGAGTCATCACGAGCTCGCCTCCCCGGATACCGGCCGGCGACGGCTCGCTCACGGCTTGCCACCCTCACCCGACTTGCCGCGGGGTCGGCGCAGGTGCACTTCCTTCCGCCGCACGGGAACCACGATCTCGGAAAACTCCTTGTCATCGGTGGCGATCGTGATCGTGGCGCCCTTCGCGGGGAGCTTCTCCGCGGAAGGGAGCGACACGCGAATGCGGAAAACCTCGAGCCCGGCGCCGGCGGCGACCTGGGCACTCTCGTCCGGTCGCAACAGCTCCGTATGAATCTCCGGCAGGCTCGCCGAGATCTTGACAATCTGAATCGGCTTCGGCCGCCGACTGGTCAGGCGGATCGTCCGCACCGACCGGCGATGAATCACCGACGGCACCTCGATCACGGCCGGTTCGACCGCCACCGGCGGCTGCACGAACCCCGTGATGCGAATCGGCAACTCGGGCAGGAATGGCAACCCCGTCTCGATCTTCGCCGTCGTCCGCAACACCCCGTAGGGCAGCGGCGGCTTGGTCCGCGCCACGAAACGATAACGCCGCCCCGGCTCCAGGGTCTCCAGCTTCACCGCCACGTGCTCGAACTGCGCCGGCGCCAGCTTCAGCTTCACCGGATGCTCATAGAGGCACTCGATCTCGAACGAATCCACCGCCTGCTGCTCGCGACCAAGCACGCCGAACTCGATGCTGTGCGCGATGTTGATGTTGAAAACCTTGCGGATATGCCCTCGCACATGAACGACCGCCACCGGCGTCTTCGGATCGTTGCTGAAAATACGAACCTTCTGGTCGGGGTACTCCTTCGGCTTGCGCGTGTTATAGGACAGGTGCAACACCTCGGACTCGCCCGGCGGCAGCACCTTCCGGTCCAGCCGCGCCACCATGCACGAGCAGTCGCGGCGGATTTCCTTGATCCGCAGCGGCCCCTCGCCCGTGTTGCGCAGCGTCACGGTCGTCTCGGCCTTCTGCCCCGACCACTTCTCGCCGAAATCCCACGCACGTTCGCTCAGCTCGATGCGCGGCGCTTTCGGCCGAACCATCTTGAGCGGATTGAGCCCCCGGCCCCGGCCCCGCCGAGGCGCCTCCTGGGCCGCGGCCGGAAGCGCCGTCAGCACCAGCCCGGCACACGCCGCGGCAAGAAACAAACGAACCTGCAACGGGTGGATGTTCGCCCCCGTCGGGCAGCGATGGGCGTGCATCGTCTTCCTCCCAACCTTCGCACCGCAGCGCAAAACAACCGGCCGGCCGGTGGACCATCGTCCCGCCCCGGCCGGCACTTGCATCAGACCACACGACTCGGCCCGGGTTAGGCCGGCAGTCGCCCGCAATGTTCGAAATCCCGCCTCCCCGCGCCCGAGACGGTACCGAGCCGTGCTTTATCAGCCGGGCAACGCCGCCTGATCCGCCGGCTGGGGAACCACCTGGGCGGTGTGGGCCGCCGGCGCCGCGGTTTTCGCCGGCCGACTCAACGCGTACAGCGACATCCCACCCCACGCCAGCATGACCACACCAACCACACCCGCAATCACCGACATGCGGCGGCGCGAGTTGTCGCTCACCGTGATCCCCCACGTGATGCAGAACGTCACGATGCCGTTGCAGAAGTGGTACACGGCACAAATCAGGCCGACCGCGTATATCACGAACCACAACCACGCGGGCATGAGCAGGTGGAGAAAACCGTTCTGCGTCACCGCGAACGGGTCCGGCGTATGCGGAAACATCGTACCGCCCAGCCAGTGTGCAAAGCGGAAGTGCAACAGGTGAACCACGATGAACACGATCGTGATCCACGCGGTAACGCGCTGGAGCGTGTAGCGCCAGTTGTCCATGTACGGGTAGTGCTGCACGTTCGACTTGCTCGTCAGCGCGATCGCGACGCCGTACACCGCGTGAAACGCCAGCGGGAGGAAAATGAACACGATCTCGATGACAAGCAGGTAGTGCATCTCGTGCAGCCAGTGCACCTGCTTGTTGAACGCGCCTTTGCCCAGCCACGCCAGCGAATTCGTCAACAGGTGTTCGAACAGAAACGCACCGATCGGGATGATGCCCATCAGCGAATGCAGGCGGCGAAGCAGAAAGTGATGGCGGTTCATCCAGTTGTCCACGTCAGCAGCGCTTGTCACGGCTACCCTTTCCGTCCCGCAGGGGGCATGAGAGTGTCAGGGGACGTCAACAAATACGCGGGCCATTATATGCGCGGCCACTACGCGAACAAGGGCGAGCGCACCGAATGCCCCCTCCGCAGCCACGCCCGCTCGTATCAGGCCCCGCCGCGACCTCCCTAACGCACG